>PHAN01000009.1 GCA_002841695.1 Elusimicrobia bacterium HGW-Elusimicrobia-1
CCAAGGCGGAATTCCAGACGGAAAACTTTACTTCGTATGCGCCGCTTAGAGGTATGCCGTTTTTGTCGGTGAGGCGGCCTTGAAGGTTCATCAGGCGGGGGACGGAGGCAAAAGAGACATTCACCAAAAATATCAAAACAACCGTCGAAAGGAACGACTTACAAAGGGAAATCGGCGCCATATTACCCCCTGCTATGCTGTTTGATCCACACTTTAGCATATACACAAATTTACCGCTGAAGTCAAGTTTTTATTAAGAGGCATCGAAACAAGACCGCCGCCCGCCGGTTTTTTGATAAAATACTCGTAATATGAATAAAATAGTCGCTTCGGCGGCGGTTTTTCTTGCGGTTACCGCCCTCTATGTTCGGGGGTTATCGCCGACGATAACATCGGACGATTCCGGAGAACTCGCGGGGGTCGCCCATACGCTGGGCGTGGCTCACTCTCCGGGCTATCCCGTTTATTCTCTGACGGGCGGGGCGGCCAAGACGCTGTTGCCTCTCGCAAATCCGGCTTACAGAGCGAATCTTGTGTCGGCGATTTCATCGGCGGCGGGTGTGACTGCTGCTTTTTTCTTTTTTGCGGCGGTATCGGGTTCCTCGGCGGCGGGATTCTGGGCCGCGCTTGCGCTGGGAGCATCCGCGCTTTTTTACGGAACAGCAACGGTTACGGAAGTTTACGGGCTGTCGATTTTTTTCTCGGCGGCGATGCTGTGGGCTCTGTCGTCGGGGATGGAAGCGGGCAAAAAACTCCGGCTGGCGTTTTTCGTATGGGGATTGTCTTTCGTGTCGCATTATATAGCGGCGTTCTGGCTGCCCGCGATTTTTTATTTCGCGTGGAAGGAAAAGCGGGTTGCCACGAGGGACATAGCATCATACGCGTTTTTCGGCGCGCTCGGAATGACTCCTTTGCTATTGATACCCGTAAGAGCCGCCGCGGGAGCCGTATACTCGTGGGAGGACCCGTCCACGGCGGCGCGGTTTCTCGACGTGGTTTTGCGTTCCAGATACGGCGCGGCCAAGCTGGCGCAGGGCGAAATGAATTTGCTCGACATTTCGCCGTGGATTCCGAAACTCCGATTTCTCGTCTCTGAACTCATCTCGTCTTTTTCGCCTGCCGGATTTCTGACCGGCTGCGCGGGACTGCTTTTAAGTTTCATCGTCAAAAAAAATAAAACGTCCGACGGAAAAGATAAAAAAACCGCGGGCGGCGGAATATTTCTTTTTCTTCTTTTTATCGGAGCGGGGCCGGCCTTTCTGGCGGCCGCAAACGTGGGCGTGGACAGAAACTCGTCGGCGCTGCTGTCGAGATTTCTTTACCTTGCGGGAATAGCGTGGTGCACTTATATCGCAATAGCGCTGGCGCGCCTCAAAGACGCGCGCGTCATCGCCGCGGCGGGGATTATTCTGACGGCGGCGGCGGTAAACGGGTCGGCCGTAAAAAACTCGTCAAGATATCATTTTACCTTCTACGATTACGCCTGCAACCTGCTTAAAAACACTCCGCCGGATTCTCTGGTCATATTCGACCGCGCGGATGAAATGGAATTTTGCGTGAGTTATCTTTTGCGAATCGCGGGAAAACGTCCCGACATCGATTTTCTCGACGCAAACGCGGGTGTTTCCAAAAGCGTTTATGGCGTCGATTACTATAAAATATGGGGCGCGGGGCGTCTTGCGCTCAGAAATAAAATCGAATCGGCTCTGATAGAAAACGCTTCCGCAGGCGGCAGGCGGGTTGTTTACGCCACATTCCTGCCGGCGCAGACCGTCACGCCTAAAACGCCGCGCGGACTTCTGCATATTTCGCGGGGCGAAAAAATTCCGGCGGTATTTCCCGACGAGATTTTCGTCCTGCGGCCTCCTGAAAAAGAAATCCGCAGCGAGGGAATTTATGCGAGTCACTTTTTGATTTTAGGAGATTATTACGCGGCGGCGGGCGACGCCAAACGGGCGGCAAGAAACTTCAAAACGGCTTTTTGGCTCGACAACCCGGGCGCGTACCACCGTCTGGGATACTTTTATTTTGAGCGGGGCGATTACTCCGCGGCGGCCGATACTTTCGGAAAACTTTTGCGGTTTTATCCGCGGGACGCCGACGCGCGGCTGAATCTGGGCGTGATATCCGAGAAATTCGGACGGCTCGACGAGGCGGAAATATTTTATCGGGAGGCCGCAATAGTCGAGCCGTCGAACGCGAGGGCGCACTACAATTTGGGCGCTTTGGAGTGGAAGAGAAGCAGATGGCGCGAAGCGGCGAAGGCATTCGGGCGGGCGGCATCCATAGAGCCGTCGAACGAGGAGTACCGAAGGTTTGCCGTCGAGGCGGCGGCGAAAAGTAAGTGATTAGTGGTTAGTGATTAGTATTTTTCTGCTGTGCCCCAATCACCAGCCATTCGCCACTGCTTTTTTGCTTTTACTAACCACTAATCACTAACCACTAACCACTGCTTTTATAATTCCACCGCCGATGATTTTATCTCCCTTGTAAAATACCGCCGACTGGCCGGGTGTCACTCCGAACGCGGGTGTTTCCAATTCTATTTTCAGTTTATCCCCTATGCGGGTCACGCGGCCTTTCATTTCTGCGGAGAGATAGCGGATTTTCACCCCGTATTCAGCGGGAAGTTTTTCGCCGGGCGCGTGCAGCAGCCAGTCGCCGACGGCAAACGTCTTCGAGAGCGCGCTTGGGCGCGGCCCCACCGTAACGCGCCTCGACGAAGGGTCGATATTCAGTACATACAACCGCTCTTTGGCCGCCACGCCTGCGCCGGAACGCTGTCCGACGGTAAATCTGAATATCCCTTCGTGACGTCCCAGGACTTTGCCGCTTTCATCGACGATGTCTCCCGCCGCCGAGGCGGACTTTTCTCCCGACGGAAACCCGCTCCGGCATACGCCTGCCAAAAATTTCTTGTAATCGCCGCCCGCGAAACACGCGTCGCGGCTTTCTTTTTTTTCGGCGACGCTCAGACCCGCGTCGAGGGCTATGCGGCGTACGGCGGATTTTTTGAGCCCGCCTATCGGAAACATCGCGGAAGCCAGCCGCATCGGAAGCACCCGCCACAGAAAATACGTCTGGTCGCGGGAAGGGTCGGCGGCCTTTGTCAAAAGTAATGTTTTGTTTTTTCCGCGTCCGGCGAAGGATGTCCGCGCGTAGTGCCCCGTGGCAAGATAATCAAATCCGAGCGAAACGGCCTTGTCGACGAGGGCGCCGAACTTTATGGTTTCGTTGCAGACCACGCACGGATTGGGAGTCCGTCCCGCCAGATATTCGGCGACGAAATAATCCGCGACTTCGCGCTTGAAGACATCGGAGAAGTTGAAGACGTAGTGGCGTATGCCCAACCTGCGGCAAACCGCCGCGGCGTCGGAAACGTCGTCGAGAGAACAGCAGCCGGAGCGATGTTTGTCGTCGGAGGCGCTCCAGAGCCGCATTGTGGCGCCGACCACTTCGTATCCGGCTTTTTGAGCCAGCAGGGCGGCGACGGAACTGTCTACTCCGCCCGACATCGCCGCCAGAACCTTTATATTTTTTTTCATCGCCGGTAATTCCCCGCCCGCCTCGACGGCGACACGCTGTCACAGCGCCCCAGCTGCCCCGCAAGCCACGGCGCGGCTTCGCACGCGGCGCGCACGGCCGCAAGAGCTCCGTTCATTTCGGCGGCGATTTGTCCTGAAATCGGCGAGGTCGCCGACAAGCGGACGTCTTTCGCCGCTACGCGATAGTAAACGAATATCGGCGCGCCGCCGGAGCTGATTTCGCCGAGCGCAAACGCGCGCGGATATATTTTCAGGAACGCTTTCTCGACGGCGGCGTCGGCCGCAGACATCCGCGACATCATATAAATCATATCCTTCCGAGGAGGAGACAAAAACTCAAAATCCGCCGAAGAAACATAACATCCGAAACGTGATTTCCACACGGTTTCGGCAAGAAATGTCACGGCCGGATTCGTATAAAAACTCATGGGCGCCGCGACGTCTCCCGAGGCCGTGAAACCGCCCGCGTTTTTTAGCGCTTCTATCTGCCACGAACCGAAAGCCTGGCGCGTTACGGCGGAGTCCGCCCAGACAGAAAAATAATTTCTCAACTCGCCGAAAGCCAAAAAAACCAGAAAAGCCGCAACTAAATATTTCGCCGACTTTTTACGCGGCCATCCGCGGTAAACCGCAGCCGCAAAGTATCCACAGAGAATAAAAACCGGCGGCTGAAGCCCTATGGTTCTTAAAGCGTGGGGCGCTTCCGACGAAAATATCGACGGAATACCCATGATAGCCGCCCAGCCGATAAGAAATCCGCCCGGATTCCCGTGCTCAAAACTTGGCCCGAAGTTTTTGCCGCAGGGCGGGCCGATAATCATATTTTTTACGGCAAGAAAAAAACCGCCCGCGAAAAGCGCGAACAGCGGCAGCGAAAACATAGGATATCCCGGGATATTGTGACGGGGATTGGCGTCGCCCTCCACACCGAACATAAGAGCGACTTTGACAAGATTTGCCGCCGCAGATCCCGTGTCCAAAACCTCGCGGGCTCGCGCCGCAAAAAACTCAGGGTGATGTATAAAGTGAATCCAGAGCGGCGCGCTCGCCATCGCCATAGCCGCAAACGCCGTCGCCGCGCCGCGCGAAATGTATTCCGCGCCGGTTTTTCCGCCGGCAACCGCCTGTCGCCGCCAACGAATCAGAAACGCCAAAACCGCCGCAACCGGAACGAGTCGGGCCGGCAAATAAGTATAAAATCCCAAGCCCAGAAAAAGTCCCGACAGGGCAAAATCCCGTTGCGCGCGCGTCCGGAAAGCCCTGAATAAAAAGTAGAAAGCAAAAACCGATACCGCCGGAAGCAATATCCCCTGGAAGGCGATGCGGCTAAAATTGATATGCCATCGACAGAAAGCCGCGACAAACGCGGCGACAAACGCCGCAAAACGCGCAAAATCGTCGACGGACTCGGGCGGACGGACTTCAGACGGCGGGCGCGGCCGCCTGAAAATCTCAAACGTCAGAAGAAATATCCCCGCGACCGTCAATGCTCCGGCCAAACCCGCCACAAGCCGCAGGGAAAATACGGACGCGCCGAAGATTTTGAAACTCACAGCCGCAAGATACGCGTACATCGCGTCGACGCCCCAAAGCCGGTTGAAATAAGCGGGGCGGTCGCTCCCGTCGACGATGTCCGACGCGCACAAGCCATAAACGCCCTCGTCGAGATAAAATCCCGGCGGGATGCCGTCGAGATTCCATACTCTTGCCCCAAGCGCGGCCGCAAAAACCGCGGCCACGGCGACGCCGTAGAGACAGCGGCCGCTCAGGCGGGATGTTTTCCCGACGGACGCGGGCGCTCTTGAAGATGATTTCATTTTGATTTGTACAGAGGCGAGATGGCCCGGAGTTTTTTCACCGCCGGCGGGAGTATGGCCAGAACATTGTCGACTTCCCGCTCGGTGTTAAACTTTCCCAGCGAAAATCTTATGGATCCGCGCGCCAGAGCCGGCGGACAGCCGATGGCCGTAATAACGTGACTGGGGTCCGTCGAGCCGGAGGCGCAGGCCGAGCCCGTGGAAACGCAAACGCCTTCCATATCGAGAGCCACGACCAGCGACTCGCCGTCCAGATAATCGAAGGCCGCGTTCAGCGTGCCGGCCAGCCGCTCCGAGGGATGTCCATTGACTCGAACGTCGGATATGGCCGAGAGTATGCCGCTTTCGAGTTTTTGCCGCAGCGAAAGAATTTTCGCGCCGTCTTGGGCCGCCGAGGCAACGCCGAGTTCAAGCGCCCGCGCCATTGCGACGGCTCCGGCCACGTTCTCCGTCGACGCGCGGCGATTGCCTTCGTGATGGCCTCCGTGCAGAAGCGGATGGAAATCCGCGCCCGAGGAAGCGTATAGACATCCGACGCCTTTGGGGCCGTAAAATTTATGCGCCGAAACGCTTAAAAAATCGACTCCCATTTTTTGGACGTTTATGTCGATTTTTCCCGCCGATTGCACGGCGTCGACGTGATAGAGCGCCCGCGGCTTGGATGCGGCCTCGCGGCGGCGGTTTGCGTTTTTGAGCAACCGGCCGATTTCTTCGACGGGCTCTATGGTTCCTATCTCGTTATTGGCGTGCATAACGCTCACCATCACGGTAGTGTCGCGCAATGATTTTTCCACATCTGCGGGGTCAACGAGTCCGTGCGTGTCCACAGGCAAATACGTAATTTCAAATCCGTGCTCGCGGGACAGATACTCGCAGGTATTTAACACTGCGTGATGCTCGACGAGCGTGGTTATTATGTGATTTCCGCGCGAGCGATTGGCAAACGCCGCGCCTTTTATGGCGGTATTATCGGATTCGGTTCCGGAGGCGGTAAAGACGATTTCGGACGACTTAGCGGCGCCCAGAAGACTCGCGATTTTTTCCCGCGATTCTTCAAGAGCGGCTTTGGCTTCCTGCCCCGCGGAGTGCACGCTCGACGGATTACCGCACAGCGTGCGGGCGGTGACGGCCATAAGTTCTATGACTTCGGGAATGGCGAAAGTGGTTGCGTTATTGTCGAAATATATGCGTTTTTTCATACTTGCGGAATTCCAAACTCTCAGATTCTGTCATTCCCGCGAAAGCGGGAATCCAGATAAAATAATGGATTCCCGATAAAAACATTCGGGAACGACGAACGGAGAAAGGAAATTTTTAACAACCAAAATAAAGTCATTGTCCGAATTATATCACAATTATCCGGACTTGGCCAAAGGAATGCCCAGCGCCTTGCAAACTTCAAAATGACAGAGCAGACGCCGCCCCTTAAAAAACCTCGCGGTATCGCAGGAAAAATCGTCTATCAGAAGAAGTCGGGAAGGCGCGCGCGACGACGATTTGCCGCCGAACCGTCTGCCGAATTCCGCCTTAAAATCCACAAGTTCTATTCCGGCCCGACGGCACGGAGCGCGGGCGACGCGATTCATTTTAAGCATCGCGGAGCGTATCGCGGCGAGTTCGCGGGAAGTTGCGTGACTCAGAATCTGTTTTGAATCAAGAAGAGGGTCGTCGAGCATATCGGATTTAAGCGTGTATTCAACAACCGGACGTCCGAACGCCTCAAGCGCCCTGACCCGTCTTTTTGCTCCGCGCGACAGATAACTGCCCCACGCGCGGTTGCGGCAAATAAACTCGACGCCGATTCGCCGCGTTTTTTCGACGACAACGTCCGTCCGCGACGGCCTCCCTCGAAAATGCGTCGGAATCCCGCCCGCTTCGAATTTCTTAAAAAAATATTCGCACATCGCGGCGGAAGCCGCGCCTTTGCCGGCGCGCGTGCCGACCACTTCGTTTCCGCCGGAATCGGGCCGGCCCGCACGTCCCAGCAGATTATCCTTGAATCTCAAAAGAAGAAAGCGTCGTCCGCGGCTTGCAAATGCCGCGACGTCCTTGGTTTTTCCCCTGTAAGAAAAAACCGGACGGGCGGGGGCGGCAGGATTTTTCATATGGCGCCTATGAAAACAAAAGAGGCGAGCATCGCGCCCGCCCCTCTTATTCGTATTTAATATCAACCGCGAAGCATCAAAGCACCGCGAGATATTTTTTAATCTCGTACTCGGTGACCTGAGTGCGGTACATATCCCACTCTATCTTTTTGTTTTCTATGAGTTTGCCGAACACGTGATCGCCCAGAGTTTTTTTGAGCAGTTCCGATTTTTCGGCGGCCTCGATTGCCTCTATGAGCGAACCCGGAAGGGTTTTTATTCCCTCTTTTTCCCTTTCATCCTCGGTAAGATGGAAAATATCTTTTTCGATGGGTTCGGGCATCGGGTATTTGTTACGGACGCCTTCAAGACCGGCGGCAAGCATTATCGCAAACGACAGATACGGATTGCAGGCCGGATCGGGGAAACGAAGTTCAATCCTGGTGGCCATTTCCTTGCCGGGCTTGTACATCGGAACGCGCACCAGCGCCGAGCGGTTTCTGCGCGCCCAGGAAATATAAGCCGGCGCCTCGAATCCGGGAACAAGCCGTTTGTAGGAATTGACCCACTGATTGGTGACTATGCACATCTCCGGAACGTGTTTAAGCACGCCCGCGATGAAATGCTTTGCCATCTCGGAGAGATGATATTTGTCCTTCGCCTCGTAGAACGCGTTTCTTTCCCCGGAAAACAGGGACATATGCGTGTGCATTCCTGAACCGTTGACGGACGCAAGCGGCTTGGGCATAAAAGACGCGTAGAGGCCTTTTGAGTAGGCCACCTGTTTTACCACGACTTTATATGTCATTACCGTGTCAGCCATTTTGAGCGCCTCGTCGTAACGCAAATCAATTTCGTGCTGCGACGGAGCCACTTCGTGGTGCGAATACTCCACTTTGATGCCCATTTTTTCAAGTATCAGTATCGTCTCGCGCCTCAAATCGCGCGCCACGTCCAGGGGCACCGTGTCGAAGTAACCGCCCTCGTCGATAATTTCGGGGGCATTGTCGGATTTGAAATAGAAGTATTCAAGCTCCGGTCCCACAAAATAGCCGAATCCCTGTTTTTTGAGTTCCGCCAGATTTTTTTTGAGTATATAACGCGGGTCGCCTTCGTACGGGGTGCCGTCGGGATTGAGGATGTCGCAAATCATTCTGGCCGAGCCCTCGCCTTCGGGACGCCACGGCATAATGGTGAATGTGGCGGGATCGGGTTTTGCTATGAGGTCCGACTCGAATATCCGGGCAAAGCCCTCTATCGACGAGCCGTCGAAACCCATTCCTTCCGCCATTGCGCCTTCGAGTTCCCTGGGCGTAATGCTGAACGATTTAAGTTTGCCCAGAATGTCGACGAACCACAAGTTGATAAACTTGATGTTTTTTTCTTTGACGATTTTCAATACTTCTTCGGCTGTATACATTGTATTTTCTCCTTAAAAAAAGAAAAATCCTCAAACTCCGTCGTCGGTATTTGCCCGCTTCGGTATTGAGGACGTCGGCGTCCGTTCTGTCGTCGGGCAGTATATCAAAATCACTTTATCTTGTCAAGGATTGACGGGTCGCTCTTCCATCTTCTGTGCAGCCAGAACCAATGGTCGGGCCTCATACGCACAAAATCTTCAAGACGGCGGGTGTAGTTTTGCGTAAATATTTTAACGGCTTCCTCCGTCGGAAGGCCTTCCGGCGGACGCTCGACTTCGGCGAAATATATTTTGAAACGGCCGTCGTCTCCGCGGATTATGAAACCCGTAACGAGAGGAGCGCCCGTCTTCAGGGCGAACGTCGCGGGGCCTTTGGGCGTGGAAGCCGGCTTGCCGAAAAACTCCACGAAAACGCCGTGTTCTCTTGCGTCCTGGTCGGAAAGCATACACACTATCTCGCCGGATTTAAGAGCCCTCAACACATTTTTGAGCGCCATCTCAAGAGGAATTATTTTAACGCCCTTGCCGAGACGAAGATTATTCAGCATACGGTCGGCAGGAGCGTTTTCCTGTTTGCCGACGAGCAAATTGACGGTGATATACTTATTCAGAGCCGCGCCCATCAGTTCCCAGTTGCCGAAGTGTCCCGAAATGAATACGGCGCCGCGCTTTTCGGAAGCGAGTTTCTTTATCAGGCCGAGACCTTCTATGTCCACGAGATTATTGATATCATCGACGGAAAGATTGGGAAAATACACAAGTTCCGACATGGACACCATAAATTGAATATAGGAATCTCGGGCGATTTTAACGGCTTCCGCCGGAGAAATCGCGGGGAACGCCGCGGCGACTCTTCCGATGACTTCTTCCCTGCGAATTCTTAAAACGCTCCAGGCGAAAATACCGAGCCATCGGCCGAATAATCTGGCGCCGGACAAAGGAAACAGCAATATCGCCTCGGACACGACGCGCAAAAGAATATACAATGAGTAATAGAATATTTTTTTAGGCATAATTTATTTCCGCCGCGCGGAACTCCGCCTTGTAAGAACGTCGGCCAGACGCGAATATTCTATATCTATGGCTTTGTCCGGACAGAGTTCGTGGCAGCACATACACTCGATACAGAGAGATTTATCGACGACAAGACGGTCTTTTTCAAAAAAAATCGCCTTTGCGGGACAGGTGTTGTAACAGATACGGCAGCGGGTGCAGACATCGGCGTCGATGCGCGGTTTCGCCCAGAATATTTTTTTAACCAGCGGCCCGAGGAATCGCGGCACCATCCTGATCTTCCAGTTCGACGGTTTTTTGAAATCGCCAATTATGAAATCTTCGAGGCGCCCGTCGCCGACAATCTCTATGCGGCTAAGGTCCGCCGTGCCCAGCCCCAGACGGGCGCACGCCTTGAGCGTGTGGTCGCGCAACGGGTCGAAACCCATTATCGCGGCCATTACGGCGTCGACGGCCACGGAATCGGCGCCCATGATTATAAGACCCGTGCGACGCTGCTCGCCGGCCGAGGGACCTTCGCCCTCCATAGACACAATGGCGTCGACTATGGAGAAACGGGGCTTCACTATCAGCGTTATGTCGGCCAGAAGCTCCGCGAAATCGTCGGGGTGCACGGCCATAAAATGGTAGTGCGCTTTTCTTAAACCCGGCACGCATCCGTAGAGATTTTTTATGGCTCCCGTAAAGAGCATAAGCGTGTGGGTTTTCATTTTGGGAAGCGAAACGAGCGCGTCCGCGTCGAGCGCGGCCTTGGCGATGTCGATGGTTTTTATTCTTTTGTTGCGGGGATTTTGCGATTCAAACGGCACGGAGCCGGTTTTTTCAAATATGACTTTATAGAGATTCTCCGACTCGCATACCGCGCCTATTCCGGTTTCGTTCCACACGCGGCCCGTGCCGGACACGGCTCCGCCGGGAGAATCTCCGGCGGAAATTTCCGTAGTGATTTTTTTGAAAACCCTCGAAACGGCTCTCAGAAATTCCGGATGAGTTGTGACGGCGACGTCGGGTTTTTTGGCGGAGAGCATATTCGGTTTAAGCAGCACGCTCTCGCCGGCCCGGAAGAACGCGGAAATCCCGCCCAGAACGTCAAAGCCCCTCTCGACGGCGGCCGCGACGCGGCCGGCATCGTAATCGGGACATCTTATGATTGCCACTTGCGAAATTTTTTTCATTGTGTTTTAGCTACGAGCGTCATTTTCATCCTGATTATTTCCGCGACGAACAAAGGCAATCTTGCGATGCGGACGAAACGTCGCGGCTCGGACATCAGCCGCCAGAGCCATTCGGCGCCCAAACCGCGGAAAATCGCCGGCGCGCGGCGGAGTCGTCCGGAAAGAACATCGAAAGATCCTCCCACGCCGACGGCAAGGCGCACGCTGGACAGAAGATGCTTGTTGCGGGCTATCCAATATTCCTGCCGCGGCGAGCCGAGACCGGCCAGAAGGATTGTAGCGCCGGAGGCGGCTATTTCGCGGGCTATGCCGGCGGACTCGGCGTCGTCGAAAAAACCATCGCGGAAACCGGCTATGCGCAAGGGCGGGAAACGCGCCGAAACGGCGCGGGAGGCGGATTCGGCCACGCCGGGCCGTCCGCCCAGAAAGTAAAATGCGGCGCGCGAAGAGGGCGCCAAAGAGGAGTCCGAAGCAAAAAGCGCATCGAGCATGTCTATTCCGGCAAGCGGCGATATCTTAAGATTATACAAAAACTTCGCCGCCCACTTTATGCCCGAAGATTCGGCCAAAAGCAAATCCGCCGAGCGCAGGATCGCGGCAAAATCAGGGTCGGCAAGAGCGTCGAGATACATCAGGGGGTTGAAGGTGACCAGGTGAACCGGCCGCGACGACGTCGAAACGGCGCCGGCGCGCGCCATAATTTCGTCGGATGTGAGGGATTCCAACTCGAAACCGCCGATCTTCAAGCGCATAACCGCGATGGCTCCGTCCGCACGCGAATGCCCGACGTCACGCCGAAATCGCTTCGCCCGCGGCACGCTCGAACTTCATGGAGATGGCCTTTGACACGCCGAATTCCTCCATTGTTATTCCGTATATGACATCGGCGCGAAGCATGGTGCGCTTGTTGTGGGTGATGATAAGAAACTGCGAGCGGTCGGTAAACGTCGACAGGAGGTTCAGGAAACGCTCGACGTTGGCTTCGTCCAGAGGCGCGTCGGCTTCGTCCAGCAGGCAGAACGGAGCCGGCCTGACCAGATAAAACGCAAACAGCAGCGCGACGGCCGTCAGCGCCTTTTCGCCGCCCGACAGAGAAATGCTCTTGGTGGTCTTGCCCGGGGGGCGCGCAATAATTTCGACGCCGCTGTCGAGTATGTTGTCGGGGTCGGTAAGAACGAGGTCGCCCTGTCCGCCTTCAAACAATTTCGCAAAAACGTTTTGGAAGTTTTCGCGCACGCGGACAAATGTCTGGGTGAGCTGCTCTTTGGTGGTCTTGTTGATTTTCTGAATTATTTCTTCAAGGTCGGATTTGGCCTTATCAAGGTCGTTTTTCTGGGCGAGTATGAATTCGTATTTTTTGTTCAGTGCCTCGTATTCTTCCGGCGCGGCGAGGTTGACGGCGCCCAGTATTTCGATGCGCTTCTTAAGTTTCGCCATTTCTTCGGCGTCCAGCAGCGAATCGGTTACCATCTGCCTGGCGGATACCTCGTTGGTCTCGTATTCTTCCGAGAGCCGCGAAAGCGACGCTTCCACTCCCACGGTAAGCGTTCTTATCTCCATCTCAAGTTTGTGTATCTCGTCGTTGATTTCGTCTTTTTCCGACGAGAACTTGCGAATCTCGTCTTCAAGCGCGTCGAGACGGCGCCGGGCTTCTTCTTTTTTGGCGAAAACACCCGACAGCGCGACGTCGAGCGTCTCTTTTTGGGCGCGGGAAGTCGAGAGCGCTTCGATTTCGGACGCTTTTAGTTTTTCGTGTCCGGATATTTCCGTTTTCCAGGATTCCATCTCCCTTATATTCTGTTCGACGGAAGATGATATCATTCGGGTCTGTTCGGATACGGATTCCATTCTGGATTTCAGCGATTCGATTTTGGGTTCAAGCGTGTAGAGTTCCGCGCGGACGGCCTCATACTCGGATCTGCGGCGCCCGGCATCAGGGAGTATCTGAGCGATTCTTGCGCCGACACCGGCCAGAGCTTTTTTCAATTCCTCGTCGGAAGCTTTTATTTGACGCGATTTCTCGTCGAGAGCCGCTATGCGCCCGCGCGATTCGGATATTTCACGTTCCGCAAGGGCTATCTCGCCGCGCAGCGTGACTACAAAATCACCGCGCTCGGCGGACATTTTCTCCATCTGGCGCGCTTCGCCGGCGAGCCATTCCACGCGGGCGGAACGGGTTTTCAGCTCGGATTCAAGGACGTTTTTTTCGTCTTCGGCGCGGGACGCTTCCAGAGATTTGGTTTCCATCCGTGCGGCGACGGCCGACAGATTGGAACGCTCGGCGGACAAATTGTCAACACGGTTTTTTACCAGCACAAGGGTATCGCCCGCGGACGACGGATTTTTCGCGCCGCCGCGCACGACGGCTTTTGAAAATATTACGCCGTCGGAATGGCGGGTGTCGGCCAGAAGATACCTTAATATATTGATGTCCGACGGACGGGCGCAAACGGCGCCTTCAAGCAGAGATTCATCCCACGCGGCGGCGGCGGGGATTTCGGCTTCCACCACGAAAGACAGGGCGCTGAGGCCTTCGCGTTTAAGGAAATCCACGGCTTCAAGCGCCGTCTCCCGCGTACGGACAGGGACGTAAAGAGCTTTTTCGCCCAATGCCCTGAGAATTATTTCCTTCGATTGTTCGGGCGCATCAAAAATATTTATGACCGCCTCGCCTATTTCCCCGGAGCGCACGCCCGACGCCTTGAGGGCTTTTATCGACGACAATGTCGGATCGCTTTCCTCGAAACGCCGCATCGCGGCGATTTCGCCTTCGAGCACCGAAACGGCCTGCGACGCCTCGGCCGCGCGCGTTCTGAGAGCGGCCAGATCCTCGGATGCCGCCGTTGAAGCGGCTGCGGCCTCGGAGAATTTGGCATCGAGAGCTTTGGTTTCCGACTCGAAAGATATTTTCTGCTCTTCCTTGGCTTTAAGCGCGGCTGATGTTTCCCGCGCGGCGGCTTCGGCTTCCTGGAGTTCCTTGCGGACCCTGTCGAGACGGCTTTGGGCGTGATCCAAATCGGACTCAAGACGGGTTTTCTCCGACGATGTTTCCATCATCAGCGGCATCTGCGCGAAAATTTTGGACGATGCGGCCTGTTCCTCTTTTTTGAGTTCGTCGAGACGCGAAGATACGATGTTATGCTCGTTTGAGGCCGTTTCGTGTCGGGCTTTTACGTCGGTGGCGGCGGTTTCAAGCGGTTCGAGTTCGGCCTGCAGCGTTTGGAGCTCGCCGGCGAGGCGGACGGAATCGGCGGTGAGCCGCTCGTTTTCTTCCTTGCGTGAGGATATTCTTTCGGCCGCGGAACGCGCCATGTCGTCGGCCTGGGATATGCGCGAATCGGCGAGTTCCATCCGCGAGGAAAGTTTGGATATTTCTTCCTGACGGGAAATTATCTCTTTGTCCGTCTCGGCGATTTCGGATTTTATCTTTTCCGTCTCGGCCAGAATCCCGCCGGAATCGGCGATGTTTCTTTCTCTTTTTTCTATAAGGGGGTCAAGACCGGCTTTGAGCGTCAGGTTTTGGGCGCGGGAGGCGTCGATTCCGGACAATAAATGCGAAAGCTCCGCGCGGCGGAGTTCGTCTTTTAATTTCTGATGCTGTTTGGCCTTGCGGGCCGCCGACTCCAGCGACCTTACCTGTTCCTCGTGCAGAATGAGCACGTCGTTGATTCTGGATATATCCTGCCGGACGCGCTCAAGTTTTCTTAACGCCTCTTCTTTGCGGAATTTATATTTGGAAATTCCGGCGGCCTCTTCTATGAGTTCTCTTCTCTGCTCGGGCTTGGATTCAATGATAAACTCGACTTTCCTTTGCTCGACTATGGAATATCCGTCGGCGCCTATGCCGGTGCCGGCAAAAAGGTCTCTTATGTCCTTGAGACGGCAGGGAGATTTATTGATGAAATATTCGCCGTCGCCGGAGCGGTAAAGTTTGCGGCCTACGGTAACTTCGGTAAAATCGATGGGGAGGGTTCCGTCGGTGTTTTCAAAAGTAATGTTGACTTCGGCCATACCCAGAGCCGGACGGCGGTTCTCGGTGCCGTTAAAGATTACATCGGTCATTTGGGAAGTGCGCAGCGACTTGGCGCTCTGCTCTCCCAACACCCATTTTATGGCGTCGGAAACATTGGATTTTCCGCAGCCGTTGGGGCCTACTATTACGGAAATGCCGGGTCCGAATTCGAGTTTGATTTTTTCGGCGAATGATTTGAATCCTACGGCTTCCAGAGATCTAAGGTACATTATTTCCTTCCTCGACTTTCAACAACCGCAGTTTCAAACCTGCGTTCGGGAAAACGCCTTGTCGTGTATTCCATATTTTACCGGATTTTATCATATAAGCGCGGGTATTGTCAAGTAAGTGTGGAGACGGATAACTACCTCCATCCTATTCTTTAACGCGGATTTCGTATTTGGAAACCATCTTGGCGGGATGATAAGACATTTTGGCCTTGCGGAGGTTGGCAAGACCGAGGTCCTCTTCCTTATTAATATATGTATACCCCATCTCAACGGCCCTTTGAGCGGACAGGCGGGACATTGTCTGATAGGAGCCCGCAAAAGACGTGTCGGCTTTTTCCAGATGCATAACCAAAGTATCGCGGTTCAGCCGCTCGCCGACCGAAAAAGCCGCGACTTCGCCTCCGACAAAAATCGCGCATCCGCAAAGATTCAGCGCGCCGAAGTTTTCAAGAAGCTCGCGCGCAGCGGCGTCCTCGTCGAGTATGGATTCGGGGGCGTCATAAAGCTTCATCCCCTTCCATTTTTTCTGCAGCCCAAGACAAATTCCGGCCGTCGCGGCATCCAGAAGACGATACTCGAAAGCATGGTTTTTTTTGAACCTGTTGACGAAATTGCGCTTGGATTGATAGCGGTCGCCGGCCAAATCGGCCAAATCGCGGGACCGGTACACATAGTCGAAATATTCCCTCTGGGGCAGAATGTCCGCGACATCGCCGGCAATACGGCGGGTAGCGTCGGCGAGATACTGCGCCGCGCAGATCATCCGCATTTTTTTTCCTTTCAGGGCAAGAAGCGCGTCAACGCACGCGCGAGCGGTTGATTCAGGCGAAACGGCGGTCATTCCCGACGGAACCGGCGGAAAAAGAAAATCCGCGCCCGAAATCCTTCCCCTTATAAGAATATGTCCGCCGAACCGCGACAGCCCCAGAACAAGCGGGTTTCTCCACGAGTAAAGGTATCCGAAGCAAAACTCGGATGTCTCCGGATTAAGCGCGGCATAGGCATCGTCAAAAATCTTTTTATGCCCCTGCGATAACGGCGTGAAAGCCGGAAAATGTGGCACGTTCTTGTTATCGGATAATGACATTATTTATATATTTTCTATCTTATGAGTATACGCCGGCCACTGCCTGAATAGTTGATAAACACAGTTTTGGTTTCGGTGAAAAAATTTAATCCTTCCTCTTCCATTTCGCGGTCGCCGTAACTGGTGGATTTAGTCCCTCCGAACGGAAGCTGCGCCTCGCCGCCGACGGTCGGTTCATTGACATGAGCCATCCCTATTTCAATATTTTCGATATACTTCATGGCATTGGCGATTATCGACCGACGGACCGAGTGTGACATCTCGGTCCAGCCCGTAACCGGATTTTATTCGTCCGACTTTTTCGATAAGTCCCTTGATAAATTCTTCTTTCACCTTTTTGTGCACCAGAACCCTGCTCGCGCGTCATGACTTTGGCTATATTTTCGGCTTCTCTTTTGGCTATTTCGGCGACTTTCAAGAGATAGCGCCCCCTTTCCGGAGCGGGCACATCTTTCCACGCTTTGTAGGCGTTTTGGGCCGCTGAAACGGCGTCGAGAATATCGTTTTCTCCCGCCGCCGGGAATTCCGATATAACATCCATGATATTTGCGGGGTTCACATTTTTTATTGTTTTGTCCGACCCGGGCCGAACCCATTTACCGTTGATAAAACTTCCTGTCCGCATTTTCATTCCTCCTGTGAAAATATCCGGCGCGAATCCCCAAGTTTCTTAACGGTGTTAATACAAGATATTTGAGGAATCTTGCTAGCGTAAATTGCCCGCCCCGCGGAAAAACTAAAAAACATCCCCGTTCATTCATTTGACGAGGACGGCATTTTTTTAATATAATCGCTTAACTTTAACCGAACACGGGCAGGTGGCGGAGCGGTTAATCGCACCAGACTGTAAAAGCGGCCCCGCCGACGAAAAATCTCAGACGAAAAAGTGAAATCACCGACGACAAACGGTGATTTTTTTATTTGTATGACTTTGTGCCAATTTGGCCGAATTTGGATGCTGAATGGACACTTTTTGGACACTTTCGGCGTCCCGCGAAAGCGCCTTTTTTCGCACCGGAGTTTCAGCGCGGCGCGGAGTTGTAACAGCGGAATTTTAGTCCCGCGCCCAGGATTTAGTATAGCATTTTGGACACTTTTTGGACACCGGCGGGCGCCGCTGTTTTGGACATCGGCGGGCGCGCTTTTTGGGGCCGCCGCGCGCCTCTATTTTGGACAGTCGTCAAAAATACACGCTTGTAAATTTGACATGTGGTTAAAATACTTGTATAATCCCATATTATGAAAAGATACCTTTTTGAACAGATAAAAACGGACATAAAGAAAAAGATGGTTTTTCTGGGTGGTCCGCGTCAGGTCGGCAAGACCACCCTCGCGCTCGATATTCTGGGCGACAAGCGCGGCTATCTCAACTGGGACGCGCCCGAGCACAGGGAGAAAATATTAAAGCGCGAGCTCCCGTCCGGCGATACGCTGGTCTTCGACGAAATACACAAATACAAGTCCTGGAGAAATTATCTCAAAGGTCTTTACGACCTCCGCCGCGGGAAAACAAAAATACTCGTCACCGGAAGCGCGCGGCTCGATTTTTACCGCTTCGGCGGGGATTCCCTTCAGGGGCGGTATCACTTTTTGCGTCTTCACCCTTTGTCCGTCGGAGAACTCGGAATCAAAACGCAAAAAGATTTTATGGAACTCCTTGAACTCGGCGGATTTCCCGAGCCGTTTTTAAGCAACTCGCGGGTAGACGCGAAACGCTGGTCCCGCGAATACAGAACCCGTCTCATCAGGGATGACCTTATGTCGCTTGAGCGTGTTCAGGATGTCGGCAATCTGGAACTCTTGATGCTCCGCCTGCCGGAACTCGTCGGCAGCCCTCTTTCATTAAACGCCCTGCGCGAGGACTTGCAGGTAAGTCATAAAGTTTTATCCAAGTGGATGGATATTCTTGAACGTTTGTACGCGGTCTTTCGCGTTATGCCTCTGGGCAGCCCCAAAATCCGCGCCGTGAAAAAAGAGCGCAAGCATTATCATTTTGATTGGTCGTTGGTTCCGGCTCTGCCGCAACGTTTTGAAAATCTCGTGGCATCTCATCTATTAAAAATGGTTCATTTCGAAGAGGACACTAAAGGCCGCGATATGGAACTGCGCTATTTCAGGGATGTCGATGGGCAGGAAGTTGATTTTGTCGTGACGGAAAATAAGAAACCCGTTTCATTTGTGGAATGCAAATGGTCGGACGATGACGTGAGTAAATCCCTCATCTATTTGAAAAGAAAGTTTCCGAATGTCCCCGCGTGGCAGATCCACGCCGCGGGCAAGCGCGATTATCAGACGGCGGAGGGGATACGCGTCGCCCCGGCTTTGACATACCTTCGAGATTTGATATAGACGGAATTACTGCCGTTTCGCTCACTCGGGGAATCGGTGGGATTTCCGGGGATTTTGAATTGAATCGCGGACGCTCTTCTTCTTGACTTGCAGCGGCGGCAAGTTATTTAATGTCAACTAAAGTGGACAATCGTCCATTAAAAATGACATTGACGGCGGGATTGCGATCCCGCGTTTGAAATTTAGCGCGGCATTTTCTTTTTGACTTTGTAGTCCATCGTAATATGTTTTAACGGTGCTGGTGAGGCAAACTCAAGGCACTCGTTGGTTATCAAGTGTAAATACTTGATGCCTGGCGAGTGCTTTTTTTTATTTACCGTCGTTGCTTTTGTCCGAAAATATCCCGAAGGGATACGCCAAAAATCTTTGTCCTTTGTATTTAGGCTTATTCTAAGTGTTTAAACTAAAAGCTTGTACTAAAAGCTTACAGGAATTCGAATGTGTTGAAAAATCAGAGCGAACTCGTATGCGAAAGTGGCAAAAAGTGACATATGCGGTGGCAAAAAGTGACATGTCCGGTGGCATAGGGTGACATATCAAGTGGCAAAAAGTGACATATCCGATATGACGCGAGAATCGAAGCAGGAGATTATAAAAGTCGAGGGCAACTTCATCGAGCTGTTCCCCGCTCGCTTTGAACGGGCGCGGTCTCGCCGCAGCCGTCCGGACTCTCCGGTGGAAACCATAATCACGCCCAACGGCAAAATCACCGTCAACCACCACAGCCGACTTTTCAGCGCATTCGATATGGATGTGATGCTCGCGGCTTTTGCTCTTGCGTATCGTCACACTGAACGCCGATTCCAGGCGGTATTAGCCGACTTCGCCCGCGTTATGCGGCTCAACCCCTTCGGCAAGAATCTGGTCAAAATCCGCGAATCGCTGAACGAACTCGCGCTGACCCCGGCGGAGTTCGTCGAGTCGTGGCGGGACAACAAAAACCGGCGGTACACAAGCGAGGCGGTTACATCGTTCATCGCTTATCGGCTGGTTGCCCGCCGGGAAATCGTCGAGTCCAAACTCAGCCCGAAGGAAATACGGGACGGCTCGTGGATTGCCATACCGGATCTTTTTTACGATAGTATCGACGGCGGTTATTTCAAGTATATTGACACCGAAGTTTATTTTTCGCTCCCGTCGGGATTGAGTCGCGCCGCATTTTTGTATCTTGAAAAACGGCTGGGGTTGAAAAATTATTACGAAGAAAATATCGGCTCGGCTCTCGCGAACATCATCAAGCGCCCGGCAAAGCCTCAGGACATAAAGGACTTCAAACGGCGCACACTGCCAAAACTCTCCGGCGTATTTCATTTCGACAAAACCAAACTTGATAATGGGACGCTCGTCATTGCCCGCCAGCTTTCGTTTCGCAGCGCGTCGCCGGGAACAGCGACCACAGCGGCGGCGGAAGCGGCGACAGAGGAGAAAGCAGATGCGGCGGCAACGGCGACAACGGCAGCTGTCTCGGTGGGAGCGGCTGCGGAAACGACAGCGGTTGCGGGCGCGGCGGCAGCTGCGGAAACGGCAGCGATTGCGGATGCGGCGGCGGTTGGGATTGGGGCGACGATTGCGACCGTGGCGGCTACGGCGATGGCGGCGGCGGAAGTGTCGGCGACGATTGCGACCGTGGCGGCGACAGCAGACGGAGATTTTACCCCCCGCACCGCGATGGGCGTCTCAGCCGATTTGCCAAGTAACCCCGCGACGCCGAGCATCCGGGGCGATGCTCGTCCAGTCCGGCCATCACTCCCTAAAAACCTCGCCGCTCACAGCGACACAGCCCAAGTTTCACAACCGCGCGTGGCCCCGCCGCCCCGCAAAAAACTCACATCTCACGGCGAGTATGTTTTGGAAAGGGCGTGTATATTTTGTAACCGCGACGACGATTATTTCAAGAACGTCATCAAGAAATACATCTTCATTTTGGGGTCGGACCTTGTTGACGGGGCAATAGGCGATACCCGCGACGCCGACGCCGAATCAAAGGACAGGTATCTCATTCATCTTCTTAAAAATATGTAGCAATCCATGAAGGCGCGAGAGCCGGAAATATTGGCTTGACCTGACACGGCGCCGCTTATATTTTGTCAGTATTTTTGTTATGCACCATTGCACAATGTGCTTCCGCTAAATTTCCGCGTCAATGTCCGCGCTTTCAGTTTCGTGTAATTCCGCTTGGCACAGGGTCGCGGCAGCGCAAAAATTATCACCGGCTTCATAAGGAGCGACAATCGCAATGCTTACTTCGATGAAACTCTCCGGCAACATAGAAGACATCATGGCCTATCACTGCCGCGAAGAGAACTACTACTTCAAACAGGGCCGCGACCTGGTGGACGAGCTGGCCGACAAAGGCATCAAAGCGCGCAGCGAGGAGGCCTTGAGTTACGTCCTCGTGCGCGGCAAACTCTGCGAGCGGCTGGGCTTTACGGACGGCCAGAAGATAAGCGAAATTGACTTTGAGAACCTCTTGGCTGGGCGAAATTCTCGCGGCGATAAAATCGCCCGCGCTCACAAATGCCACGGCATAGACCTGACCTTCTCTGCGCCGAAATCGGTAAGCATAGCCGGGCTGGTGCTCCATGATGGAACGCAACGGGCTGTAATGTACGCGCACCAGAAATCCGTTGAAGACACGATGAGGGAGATAGAAAAACGCGCCTACGGCCGGCTCACTTCGAACACGAAAGACCACACCGGCAAAATGGTCTGGGCCGAGGTACAGGACGGCTATAGCCGCGAGAGAGACCCCCACCTTCACACCCACTGCGTGGTGATGAACCTCACCGAAGTCGGCGACAAGGTCGTGGCTTTAGACGGCAGAGAAATTATGAAGCGCGACTTCAACCAACTATTCGGCGCGCTCTACCGACAGCGACTGTCCGAGCGACTTTACAAGGATCACGGTTACGAAATTGACTACGCCAAAAACGGCGAGTGGCGACTTAGGAAAGTGCCGCGCGAACTTGAGGAGAAGTTTTCCAAGCGTCGGCAACAGATACTCGACGCGGAAAGCGAAGGACTACGCGGTATTGACGCCTGGCGCAAGACCCGCAAGGACAAAGACAACAAGGCCGACAAGGCCGCCGTCCTCGCCAGTTGGCAGAAAACACTCGCCGAGTTCAACCATGCCCGGAAGACCAAACCGGCCGACCGGCAAGACGGCGCGGCGTGGCGCAGAGACTGGAGCCAGAAAGCGGTTTACAGCGTCGAGGCCGAGCAGGAACGGGGAGGCGACAGGGAAAATGCGAGTAACAAAAAAAAGTGGCAGCTCGCCCTGAGACGCGCCACGCAAAACGAGGCGACGACGACAAAAGAGACGTTGCTCCATCAGTTTGTTTGTGAACAGATGCGCGACGAGAAATGGAACTCCACGACCTGCGAGCGCGTCGTCGTCGAACTCGATGAACAAGTAAAGCAGGGCAACATCATCGAAGTTGACGGACACTACACATCTTGGGAAATGGCGCGTAGTGAGCGGGAGTATATTTCATTTGCGGACGATAAAAGCGAGACGGTCATTTCCGCGCCGAGGGAAAAAATCATCGATTGGGAGAAAGAACAGGCGCGTAAACTCTCCCCGATACAAAAAGAGGCGGTGGCTGGAATTTTATCAAGCCGTGAGCGGTTGGTCGTTGTTCAAGGCGACGCGGGAGCAGGCAAGACCACGACGCTAAAAGCCGTCGCCGATATTTACAAAAACGAGGGCTTTGAAGTTATCGGACTTTGTATGCAGGGCGTCGCCGCACAGAAACTAAAACAAGAAACGGGCGTTGCGGCGTTCACGCTCAAATCTTTTTTCAGCCGCAACCCACGCTCTTTCCGCGAGTCGTCGGGACAGCGTGTGCTAATCTTCGACGAAGCGAGTATGCTTGACAGCCGAAACGCCGCGAAACTATTCCGCTCGGCAAAAGAAAACGGCGATAAAATAATTTTAGTCGGAGACCGCAACCAGTTGGAGTCAATCGCGGCGGGGAGGGCTTTTGAGCGACTCTGTGAAATCAAAGAGCGCAAAGGCCTTTTGATTGAGATGAACGAAAACTTCCGTCAGCGCGACGAGCGGCTGCGCGAAGCCGTTGTCGAGGCCCGAAAAGGCAGGATGAAAAAATCATTAGACATACTTGATAAGCGCGGCGACATTATCGAGATATCAAACAGATTTATCGGCGGAAAGAATAGCGCCGCCGAACGCCGCAGCATTATCGCCAAACAATACGGCAAAGACACATTGATAATCACAGGCACACAACAAGCCAGAGACGAGCTGAACCTTTTAATCAGAACATCTTTGAAATCCGACGGCAACCTGAAAAAAGAAAAATCGTTCGACCTTGCGCGAACCAACCGTGAAGGAATCGACGAACCCCTGAAAATGAATATCGCCGAAGGCGAGTTAATCGTATTCACAAAAAACGAATACAAGAATTACGACGTCAGAAACGGCGAGCGCGCGACGGTCGTAAAACTTCACACATTAAAGCCGCACACCATCACCGTCCGCACAGAAGACGGCCGCGCAATCGACATCGACACAAAAAAATACAAAAACATCGACTACGGCTACGCCCTCACCACCTACAAATCACAGGGTCAGACCTACGACAAAGTAATCGTAGACGCCGACACATCCGGCGCGCCCGCCTTAAACGATATGCGCGCGCAATACGTCAACATCACACGCGCCCGCGACAGCGTAAAAATCTACACCGACGATAAATCCGACCTGAAAGACCTCGCTCGACGGTTAGAGCACAAAAGAGACACGCTCGGCAGAACCGACATTACACTGGAACAGGCGATTGAAAAAGAGGGAACTTTAGAGGCGGGCCTTAAAGCAAGTTACCAGAGCGAGCGGGAACTGACAAATGATGAGTCCGAAACCAAAAGCGCTGGGAGAGGGCGTGGGCGGGGGT
Source organism: Elusimicrobia bacterium HGW-Elusimicrobia-1 (assembly GCA_002841695.1). Taxonomy (NCBI): domain Bacteria; kingdom Pseudomonadati; phylum Elusimicrobiota; species Elusimicrobia bacterium HGW-Elusimicrobia-1. Next base: position 23,647 of record PHAN01000009.1, read on the forward strand.
TTGTGAGGAGGATATGACAGTAAATATTCCTCCCCATAACATACAAAATTCAGCGGCGCTTGGCGAGTATCTCTCTGGCAAGCTGTCTGCTCGTTCCGGCCGCTTCCCTTTTTCTGACGCCGTCGGCATGGTAATGGATATACCAGATTTTCCCCCTTTTGTAGAGCCCTCTTTCTTTTGTGTTATTCATAAAGACCCCCGTTGCAGAACGACCGTACTTTTGAAACCAATGCGTCGGTTATCGCTCATCCTTTTTCTGATTTCAATTCCCGTAGTATCGGTGTCTTCAGTGATTGCGCATCGGGAAGCTTGCCCTTAAATTCTTTGGGCAATTTTTTTGTGATGTAATACTCGGCCACGCCCAGCGGCTTTTTGACGCTACGCAAGGCGTATTCCACGACGATATCGTCTTTATCCGCGCACAGGATAATTCCTATCGGCGGGTTCTCATCTTTTAATCTCGTTTGTTCATCCAACAGGTGCAGATAAAAATCCATTTTCCCTGCATATTCGGGTTCAAACTTTCCGGTTTTAAGCTCAATCGCCACAAGGCATTTGAGAATACGGTTGAAAAACAAAAGGTCAACGAAATATTCGTTGTTCCCCAAGACAAGCCTGTATTGGTTACCGATGAAAGAAAATCCTTTGCCAAGCTCAAGCATAAACCGCTTAATCTTGTCCACCAAGCGCTTTTCTAATTCTCGTTCCAAGACCTCTTTTGTGATGCCAAGAAAATCAAGATTATAAACACTTCTCACGGCTTCATCCGCCTGTTCAGCAAGATACACCGGCAAGACATTAGGAAAATTATGGGTTTTCTGCCTAAGGCTTAATTTATAAGCGCCGGCTTTTATCTGATTGAGAAGCACGTTTCTTGACCAACCCATGTCGCGGGAAGATCTGATATAATATTCCCGTTCTTTATCGCCATCGACCTTTTCCATAATCAACAAATTATGTCCCCATGGAATTTCTGCAACAGCTTGTTGCAGAAATGGCTTATCCTTGTATTCCTCATAAAATCTGCGCATATTCCAAACGTTTCTCTCTGAGAATCCGGGCGATTCCGGAAATACCGCTTTCAAATCACGGGCAAGCAACTCAACTATAGCATCTCCCCACTTATACTTTTTTTGCCGTTCCGCAATCGTTTTACCGATGTCCCAATATAAAAGTATAAGTTCTTTGCTGACCGACCGAATCGCCTGAATCCGCGCCGTAACAATCCGCGATTTTATTTCGTTCAAAAAAATAACGTATTCTTTGCCTGTTATATTTTTCATTTGGACTTCAATAACTTTCTCTTTTGTCTCGGGACTGATTTGATGATTATACCTGTTTTTTCAAAAATTTCAAACGCGACAAACGCCCGTTTTACCTCAGAAGGATTTTTCGTTTATCAATGATTTTGTCAATATCCTGTTTGTCGAATTTGACCCGCCGCCCTATTTTGACATACGGCAGTTTCCTTTGATTTACCCAGTTATATATCGTTCCCCTGGGAACGGCGATATACTCGGTAAGTTCGTCAATAGTCAGCAGACGTTTTTCCATTTAATGTTCCTCCCGCATAAGCGTATTGTATGGCGGATTGCGCCCTGTATCTTTTTTTTACCTCAATCTCGACGGCGCGGCCGGCGCAGACGTCAAAAACGACATCGCCGTGGATTTTTTCCCGCCTCAATCGTTCGACGAAAGCGAGGCACGCTTCAAGCGGGATGGGCATTTCGCCGCAGGATAGGCCCGACGCCATATTTTTGCGGGTTTCGTCCCGCACGACGACTTCGCCTTTGACAAGTTTTACCACGATACTGCCGGTAATCCCGCCCGCACAGAATTGATTCAGATTTTCTTCCAGGTCCCGCGAGACGTTTCGCATTTTTGTCATACTCCGGATATGGTTAAATTTGAACTCTTAAATAAAAAAAGGCGCCCGCCAGTCCCTGTAATACAAGAACTGACAAGCGCCTCGGGCCTTTTCCCGTCAGCGCCGACAATAAAATGTTCCGCCGTCGGCCGCGCGGGGCCGACAATTACATTAATTTTACCTCAAGAGGATTTTCTCCTCTATTTATTATCCGTTTCTTACTGGCTCACATTTATATCATCAATATAAAACTCGGCGCCCAGACTATTGGAGAATCCCTCGGCGCGGAGGTTGAGCGTTGCGTTTTGCGTCGGAGTACCGGCGTTGATTGTGATTAGCTCCCAGGCGTCCTGCGCGGCGCCGGTGGCCGAAATGCTCGTCGTCGTTATGCCGCGACCGCTTAAAGTAAGTTTCGGTTTTGTCGCGGAGCCGCCGTAACTTGTGTTGTAGCGGATGTATGCCGTTATCGTCAGAGCCGCTCCCGCTTTTACCGGAACGTCCCACTCCCAGACCGCGTCGCCGACGAAGCCGAAAGAATTGGGCCCCGTTCTTGCGGGTTTGCCTTGCGCGGATTTTGATTGGAACGCCCCGGGCTTTGTGCGCCACTCCTGATTTGAAGAATATCCGGAAACATTGTCGAGAACGTCTCTTGAGCGAACGCGGCAGTAATATCTTTTATTCCGCAAAAGTCCGGTGAATGTATAACTCGCGGCAATCCAGCCGGAATTATAAACATTACCGCCGAAATTGCCGCTCGTCGAGATTTCGACATAATACGGTGTCGCGTGAAGCCCCCCTCCCGAGTCTGTCGCGCCGCCAGAGGTTATCGTTATCGAAGAGACGCCCGAGGCAAAAGATATTACGGTCTGTCCCGACGGAGGTATCGTGTCAATCTTGACACAGTAGGTTGACGAGTAAACCGACCATGCTCCGTATGTGTCGGATGTGCGGACGAGCCAGTAATAGGCTCCGCTCGCAAGCGCGCCCGGCGGCTGATACTGCGCGGCGCCCGACGATGTGTCTCCTGAATCATTGGCTATTGCCCCGGTAAAGCCGTAAGGTGACGTTGCGGATTTGTTCGTGTGTGTGGCTATCTGGACGCGGAAGCCCGTCTGAGAGTCCGACTCATCGTCCACGAAGTTCCATTTGAATACGGGCTGGGTCGAGGAAATCCAGACGCTGTCCGCCGGAGAAATCAAATTCGGCGAGGTGGCGGTGTTTGTCGCGTATTGGATATTAACTTCAAGTAATTGCGGAGTTGAGGTAGAGACGCTCGTCGTGAACGATGAGATATACTGTATATAGCGCGCTCTCGGCGAAGCGATGGGTGTTCCGGTATTGACGGTGAACCATTCGCTTGCGGGCGACCACGCAGACCACGAGCCGTCGGGGGTTGATGTATCGCCTGTTCTGGTTTTGAGTTTTATCGAGGTGCCGGCGGGCACGCTTTGGCCCCACGAGACCTGTCCCCACTTCGAGCCTTTCGAGCCGGTGTCTATAGCGCGGGATTGGAGTTCGGCGGAGGGACGATAACATAAATATCTTACTATTACGATGCCGGAGCCGCCGTTGCCGCCTGCGGCACCAGCAACTCCATTACACCCACCCCCACCCCCACCGCCACCTGAACCAGTATTAGCGCCAGCGTTACCACCAGAATTTGGTGTTGGTGTCCCAGCAGTACCATTTGCTCCACTATTTAAAGCACTTCCTCCACCAGTACCAGCAGTAAAATTATAACTTCCACCACCACCACCGCCACCAAGTCCACCATTACCAGCATTATTATCAAGACCTGTACCACCGCCGCCAGCTGCCCAATAAAGATTTGTGCCATTGATTGAGTTAGAAACACCGTTTGCTCCGGCAGGTGCATTTGTGAGAGCGCTATTTCCATAACCACCGCCACCACCAGAGCCGTTCGAGGCGTAATAACCACCTGTACCACCACTTCCATTACCTGCACCACCCGGATTTGCTCCTGCATACGTGGACCCACCACCACTACCACCAGTAGCCCTACCAGAACCAGCATTAGTCGAAGGGTAGTGGCCTCCATAACCGCCACCTCCTGCAGTCAAACCAAACGCCGTGGTATCTTGCCCTGCCGATGCAGCAGTTCCAGAAGTTCCAGTAGATGTAGTCCCTATGCCGCCATTACCAATTATAATATTATAACCTTGCGCTGTTACATTTGTTGAACCAGACAAAACTCCCCCTCCGCCTCCTCCTCCGCCATTGTTTCCAGAACCTCCTCCTCCGCCACCAACCACCAAATATTCAACAGCCATAGTAGTATTTGGTGTGAATGTTCCGTTTGAAGTGAAAGTATGAATGGTATATTCACCTGAATAAGTAATTGTGCCACCTATGGCTTGAACTGTTGAAATCTCGACATAAGCAGCGGCACCGGTGCCTTTTACCGTCACCGATGACTTGACGAGACCGGCGTTGAAATCCGTGTCGGTTGTGTCGGTGGCTGTAGAGTAATTGATGGCATAGATTTTGAGCGCCGAAATGGCGCTTAGGAAAAATATGTAACAAGCGGCTATTAAAATGGGTCGTAAAGGCAGTTTGGGGGTATGGCGCGAGAGACGGCGAGACGGCCTTGAAAACAAAAACCCCGAGGTTTCATGCTTCCTCGGGTGTTTGGTTTTGGGTCGTTTGGGGGTTAACGCGCTTAAAGCGCCTTTTAATGCTTCATATTGACAGCAGATAGATAGATAGATAGATAGATAGATAGATAAGGAGCGTTTTTCATATCAGGGCCTTTTTGGGGGCATTTTGAGGCTAAAAACGGAGCGTTTAGGGGCGTTATTTTTGTCATTTTGTGAACTCTGTTTTTCGGGGCGAGGCCGGTGGCAGCGTCAACCTTGAGGCTATACCGCAATAATCCCCGCCTGCTACTGGAAAGATTCTACAAAAAACTTGTTACGAAGTTGTTACGGCGTCAAGGGTATGGCGGCGGCGCCGGCGATTCCGGACAGGGAGCGAAGAGCCGCGCGTTTCCTTTATGACTTTACTTCCTATTCTTTACATAAACTCAAAAGCGATTCCTTTTTGGGGCGGCTGAGAGACTTAATTTGCATTTCGCGGATGAGAGCTTCGGACCTGTTTTTCAATGTTTCTGTGTAAACAAGTTTTACGGGTCGATGGATGCGAGTATAGGCAGCGCCTTTGCCACTGTTGTGCTTTTCAATCCTTTTTGAAAGATTCTTGGTGATGCCAGTGTAAAGAGAACTGTTATTGCACCTTACTATATATACCTGCCATGGTTCCGAAACTGAGGAGATGTGTTTATCCTCACTTTTTTCTTTCATCCGATTAAGCATTGATTTGTATTTGGAGTTCATAGTGGAGAATTAACACCAGATTAAGACGTGAAAATTCAATATCTCAACCCGTCCATAACTCCGTCCCGCAACTCGCACTATTTTTAATCCGGAAACTTCTCATCTGCCGGCGCACCGCCCAAACCCCAGTTTTCTTTTTCGACTTCGCCGATGACCACCTGAACGGCTTCCGGCGGACAGCCGATTGATTCAACCACAGCAGATGTCACGTTTTTAATCAGTTTTTTCTTCGTTCCTTTATCCCTGCCCTTCCACAAATCAATCCTCACAAAAGGCATGTTGTGTTCTCCTTAATCCGACAAAAAAATATATTAGCAGCGCCCACCCTTTTCTTTTTATACAATTTTTTAATGTTTAACTACTTTAACAACGATATTTTGACTCTTTTCAAAAGCAGTAACAAACCGTTCTATATCTCTAATAAAACCTGTATCGTAAACAACAAATAATAAATTACCATATTTTGTTTGATAAGCAAGTATATCGTCATTTATTTCTGCAATTATTTCTTTCTCACGAGTAGATTTGTTACACAACTTAATTTCTATTATAAGGTCTATTTTAGGAAGTGTAAAATCGGGAATATATGTTTTAGATGAATATTCTATTTTCTCTGCTTCCCGTGAATATTGAATATCAGCACCAACAAGTAAATTTTCAAGTGCCTCTTGAATTTCAATTTCTATATCAGGTTTTTTTCTAATCATTTTTCTAATTTTAAATTCTACAAGATTTATAATCTTAAAAATTTCACTAGATTCTGGAATTGTATTTTTGCCTTCATATACCAAAATCAAGTCCCTCTTCTGAAGATAATCATAAGCTGCAATTAATAAACCATGAGCACTTTCTAAGTCTTGTAAATATGCTATATGATGCTTTTTTTCTATAGATTTTTGCGGATTCCAAGAACCCTCAGGGTCCATTGGCCCTCCAACCAATAGAGAACCAGTAACTGACCAGTGAAAATTGGTAAATGTTGCATAATACCGAGAATTTCTGCCAAAAACTTCTTCTAAAATAATAATTACTCTATCAATCCACTGTACATGTTCTGCGGAAAATCTTTTTGATTTAGATAAAGTATTAGTTGTCTCTGCTAATATTTGTAATTCTTGCAAAGCTTCATCTTTTGTCCATTTTTTTGTCATTGTTTTCTCCAAAATCATTTTTTCAAGTTTTAAAAATCGGGAAAATATTAAGCGTTCTCATCCCCACCCCCCAAAAAACTATTCGCCTTGTGTGTCGTATGCTTGTTTTATTAAATCAAGTGCATAGTTTAATTTATCCATATTGTTAATTTTCATTTCCCTTGTTACCGTCCAGCCCCTTTTAGAAATATCTTTTGCAAACTTCTTCTGGTCTTTAAAGGTTCTCTCATTAACTCTCAGCTGGATTATCAGCCATTTTTTTCTCACATGAACAACCAAAAAAGTTGTTTTAACAGAATATTTAATATAATTGGGAGCATATCCTTCTTCAATATTGTCTCCCATCTTAAATACTCCATCTCTTAATTTGTCTAATAATAACTTCCCCTCTTTATCGGCTCTGTTTCTATGGTCTTCCAGTGTAATTTCTTTATGAGTCTGTTTACCGTTATAAATTTTCTGTTTTTTGAACTGATTTACAATAGGGTCAAGATGAATATCTAATTCGTTTTCGTGAAGAGTATAACTATAGCATTCAATTTCAGCGTCTAAATGCTTAATCAAACTAATATCCCAGTTAGAATATTGTTTTGCTACGCAAATTAAGCGAATTTTTGACCAGTCAACATCAATTTTTTTAGTAGTGTTATTCTCTTTAACAATTCTCTCAAACTCAAACTTTGTAGGTCTCTGCTTTAACCAATCATAATAAAAAACTATTTGGTTCAATACCGTATCTTCTTGCTTGTGCTTATATTCAATAATGCAGGGGTTCCCATCTTCGGTAATCGCAAGAGTATCAATTTCTCCGCTTGGTATTTTATGAAAACTTTTAAGAAAATAACATTGTAAGAGTTGGTTTAAGTAGCTTTCAATATATTTTTGTAATTGGTGTTCTGGGTTCCCACCGCTAAATTCCTGAGGTTTAATTATTTTGCCTGTTTTTAAATTTATCCTTGCCATACATATACCTCTTCCCCACCTTGGACTACCCCAACTGATTTTATATATAGTGTCTGATTATAGTTCATATTGTGGCTATTACAGGAACAGTTGTAGTATTCCTACCAAAAATCATTTTCTCAAGGTTTCAAATCAGAGGCACCCCAATTACTCATATAGTTTTTACACCAAATCTTATATCCAAGCAATTCTTTCGAAATCATTGGCACATCTCCCTAACAGTCGATTATTACAAACTCAATAACTGTTATCTTCCATTATCTTGCTATTTATATTCCACTCTCAATACGGTCAAGCAATAAGTATACCTTTACATAACTGCACCAACAAAAGCATCAACCCAACTATGACAAATATGAGTTGAAGCCAAACAAAAATAGTATTCGATTCGGCTTGGATAAGGCTTTGTTTCTCTACTGATCTTTCCCAGATATTGTCATCGGTAATCTCTTTTCTGGCTATACCTTCTACAACACTATATTTAGCTCGATGCCATGCACGAAAGAAATAATGATCTACAACCAACTGTACAATGCCCATGGGAATGGAAATTGCGATGAGCACCATAGCGAACATAAAGAGATATTTATCAAGCACGGTAAATTTCGTTACCTCTGTTCTGCTAAGCACATAAGGTCCCAAAGTCACAAGCACGGTGGCGGTAAGGATCAATTGCCGCACTAGTTCACGGAAGACCTCATTGGCTTCGGCCCTGTATCTTTCAGCATAATCTTCAAATTTGGTCTTCTGTTGACGTATATATTCATTGTTGGCCATAGTGAAATCCTCCAGGACAATGAATTCTATAAAATCTATTATTTAGATTTTTTGCTTGGAGCATCAGCTTTGGTATTATTGCCCGATAGTTTGGTGGTTGAAACAGGTTGGCTCGGAGTTATTGGCTTGGGATCTGGAAGCGTAGGGCTTGCCAAACTACTTTTTCTAATTATTTTATTGCTTTCAACGTTTTTAACATCTGGGGTCGTCGGACTAGCCAAACTTAACCCTCGGAATTCACCCACATCCTTTTTCTTTTCCTTATCCATATCCCGCCTCCTGATTAAATCGGTCATACTTGTTTTAATCCAACTCTCCGCCTCTTTTTCACCCTTCTCTATTGCCATTTCAACGCCACGCTTGGCGATGTCGAGAAGGCTTTTTGATAATGCTTTTGCGTTATACATCTCCGTGATTTTCTTCTTAAGCTTATCCTGAACAATTGCGGGCAAATCAGGTAAGATTATCCGTTTAAATTCATCATCCCCAATAGCAGTTAAAATTGTGCCGGAGCATCCTTTTTTAAGTTGTAATTGACCGACCAATGATCTGAGCAATACAAGCAAGGTTTCGGAATTTATCCTTTCTGAATTGATAACAAAAAAACCTGTTGAACATAAAGCGTTATCTAAATCATCGCTTACCAAAGCAATGCTTGAAAGAGCCCCTTCAATGGTCGAAACAATGACATCTCCGGCATCAACCTTACGCCTTGCCCTGGTAGGCAATTCTTTGCCTTGCGCTTCGATAAATCCGTTGATATTTCCATTAGCTGAGATATTCGCAAGCTCAATATAACGGTAAGTCACATCGTCTTTAGGCTGAAAATTCTTGTCCTTAACCTTAACAATCTCGGCCAAAGGTTTATAGCCTTTTCTATATTGCTTAATACGTTCGACGACTTCCTCATACTTCGGCTGGAAGTATTCGGCATCGATGCGCTCGCTGTTCTGTGTGTCGGAGAATCTCTTGACGAAGGATAGATAATGCTTCGGCTTCCAATTTACAAGGCCAAGCTCGGAGAGAAGGGTTTGTTCGGCTTGGGAATAAAGAGATATTGAATTTTCTAATAGTTCAAATGATTTTCTGACTATATCAGATATACTATTTTGCAGGCCAAGCAAAATCGGAACTGCCATGTTTAATACTGCTGGATTTCCAACATTTCTTTGTCGGATGCCTTTTGCCCAGCGTTCAATATGGTCCCTGCAATATTTTGAGGAAAGAACTATAAATAAAAATTCAGGTGCGTTGATTTTGTCTTGCTTTTTTAGTCTAAGAAGCGCAACTCTCTGATTCCATGACAATTTTTCTTTGGGCGGATTAAATATTAGTTGCACTTTTCCGACATCGGGAGGATCGCCGGTTAAGGTCATTAAAATATCATTGTGTTTAAGATATTTTGCCTTAAATTCCTCAAAATATTTTCTTGAAACTCTTTCCCATGAATTAAAATCTCGTTTTTGAGTAACATCACCTATCTTTGAAATATAAATTTCTCCTTCAAAAGAAAACTCGTTTGAATCAAATGCATGCCCATTAGAAAAACTAACACAATCAATCAAAGAAAGTATATTTATCCGGTTCAACTGATTTTCTTCTTCAATATATTTTGGCAACCAAAATTCCGACTCGTATCTGAAATCAGAATTTTCTTTTACCGTTTTATAATTTACAATGGATATTTGCATAATCAGACCTTTTTAGATATCTGAAAAATTGCGATTTTCAAGACCTGCCAACATAATTTAGCCGTATGCTCATCTGGATTAAAATGTTCGCTTGCTTGCGCATAAGGATGAATATAATTCCTAAAATTACGCAGTGCATGACTAAATTTTTTAACATCTTCATTTAGGAAATCGATCTCTTTTGCGACATCTATTAAATTGCTTAGAGCCCATTCATGAAATTGTAAAACTTTTCCGCTCTTATCTTTTGGACTTGATGTCGTCACATTAAACTTTTGTGGATTATTTGATGCGATTCCAAGCAGTATACCTTCGAGTGTGCTACCACAAAGAAAAATGGTTGCTAAAGCCGCCTTTGAGTGCAAACATTTTTTTATCTCGTCAAGCCTTTGTTCAAGTATGCTTGTTATCGCTCCATCCAGTTTTAAAGAACTAATCGAAACTTCTTTAAATTCTTTTTTTAGGAATTCATCTTCCGTGATATTTTCTTTACGCACCGATTTGCCGAGTAATCTATCGCCGATTTCCTTGCCTTTATCAACAAGGTTTTGAGGAAAATCGCTTTGCTTGAGAACCCCAATCAAAATTTGATTTTCGATGTATTCAATAAGTTTAATAATTGACTTGCCAGCCAAAGGATCTTCAGATACTTGCCAAAAGCCCCTCATACGGTTGGCTTTTGATCCGCTGGCATAATTATATTTTCCTTCATAGATATTAATACCAACATCATCATGGAAAAATTCTCCCATTGTTCTATCTGAAAAATTAAGGACGTAACCTCCGCTCATTTGAAAAAGTTTCTCTAATACTTGCTTGTCATTTGTAGATAGATTTGCCATTGTCAAAATTAGATCATTTCCAAAAACTTAATTTCTCTTTTTTCGCCCAATCAATAAACGCCTCGGCGATACCATCAGGAAGCTCGCCTTTATGGTTATGCAAATCGTGTTCAACGATTATGTGACCATATTTATCGAGTTTTGGCTTACCATTGCCATTCTTGACGTAAACATATTCACCAGAATTATCTTTGCCTGATTTATCAGAAACAGCAAAGAAAATGGGATAATCCTTTCTCTTAGGACAAAGTTTATCGTCCCATTTTTGCAGAAATAGAACACTTGTCTTTGTTCCGGCGTGAGGCTTAAAAGTGTTGCCGTGCAGGCCCACAACTGCTAATATGCGGGCTTTGTTGGCTACATATTTTCGAAGGTCTTTATCTGAAAAATTATTAAGCCTACCCTGAGGCAAAACTATACCAAGACGTCCGCCGGGTTTTATAAAATCGAGATTGCGTTCGATGAAAAGAATATCACGACCAACCTTTGACTTAGGTTTGTTTTGTTTATTATAACCGAGTTCATATTTATGAATGATGCGAGATTCTTTGATGTCACCGGCAAAGGGCGGATTAGCCATCAGGATGTCAAAAAGGAATTCCTTGTTCTGGCCTTTATCTTTCTTGAGAGCTTCAAGTCGTTTAAAACCACTGCCATAAGTCATAATCCAATCTTCATTCTTAGTGGTCTCGTTCCAGCGATCATAATCGAGAGTATTTAAATGCAAGACGTTTGTTTCACCGTCACCGGCAATCAGATTAAGTGTTCTGGCGACACGGACGACCTTTTCATCAAAGTCAATACCGAAGACTTTAAGAACGTCCTCTTTTTCTTCTTGTGAAATCTCGGTATTTTCAAATAGATGGCCGGTTAACTGAAAGATGGTATGAACTGTAAATCCGCATGAGCCCGAGGCGGTGTCAATCATGTATTCGCCTTTTTGGGGATTGAGCATCTTGACGCACATGTCAATGACATGTCGAGGCGTGAAATACTGTCCCTTTTCGCCTTTAGAGGACTTACTCACCAAATATTCAAAGGCTTCGTCAATAACTTGGAGATTGGAGTTAAATAGCTTTACGTCTTGCAAACTGGAAACGCAGACGGAAAGATGAGACGGTGAAAGGTCAATCCTGCTTTCATCAGGGAATACCCCTGGCCACTTCTTTTTGGCCTCGTCAAAAAGTCTTTGAATCTTTTTCTTTAATTCACCCTCTGATTGCCCAGTGTTTCTAAACTCAAGCACTCGGAAATCATTATCATCGACTTGCGAAATAACTTGTTTTAGTTTCTCATAATCACCATAATCTTTCTTTAAAATACGTTTAATTTCTCGATCCAAATAATCTTTATCTTTACTGCTTTTCATTTCATCATACAGTTTAGTAAAAATGAGTTTGAACACTTCTTCAAACGAATCAACACCTGCGCCAGCAAGAACCTCATCTTCCATTTCGGTGACTATCGTTTTTAATGATTTTCCCTCATTGGGAATTTTATCTTTCACAATTAAATTCTTCCATGTGAATCGCTCTTTTATGATGTCTTCAAGGGTCTGATCAGCCTTTGGAATATCAGTTATATCCTCAAAGAAATTCGGGTCTTTGCGGTTATAGTGGGAAATCTGCCCCCCATTTGACCAAACACCAATCGGGGCCCCGGTAGCATTGCAATATGATTTAAGCTGATCTTTGCCATCCTTGAGTTTGGGCTTCTTAACCTCAACAATAATATATTCAACCGTCGGCCGGTCTTTATCAAATACTACGATATCCGCCAACTTGGTTTCTCTGCCAAATTGAACAGGGTGTTCAAAGCGGATGCGCTTTTTGGGGTACCCATAATCGTTGATGAGTTTTATCGCGTAGAGTTGGCGAACGATTTCTTCGGGCTTAAGCTGAACCTCTTTATCCCGAACGATACAGCTGATATAGGGTTTGTTCTTCTGAACTTTTATTCTAGATTCGAGAGATTTGATAACGGCAGGAGAAAAGAGCGAAAGGTCGTAACTTGAGTCCTTCAGAATGGAACGTAAAGTTATGTCATTTTTACCGTTTGGCATGTTGGGCCTTCCTTTGTGTTTGACGTCAGCAACCGCGACGAAGACGCCCGGGCTATGTCGTTTCTGCCGTCAAGAGGTTACAAAACATCGTCTGTCCCCGCTCTATTTTGGGTGTCGCGTTATTCTATCATTCTATTGGATTTTATTCAACACAAATTTATCTCGTTTCGGCCTTTATCCACTTCTCAAAATCCGCATTCGCAGTGACCGGGATTTTCATTATGCAGGGCGTCTCGTAGGGATGGAGTTTTTCGACGGCGGATCTGACTTTTTGCCAGTTTGCGGTTCTGGTCTTTACGATGGCGACAACCTCGCGGGCGGTTTCGATTTTTCCTTTCCACCAGTAGGAACTTTCTATCGGGAAGAAGTTGGCGCAGGCGATGAGGCGTTTTTTAAGAAGGTGCGAAGCGATTTTCTTGGCGGTTTTTATGTCGGGGTTGGTGATGTAGATGATTATGAAACTCATAAATCCCCTCTTATTTGAGGCGCAAATTATTGTATGAAATTACGACGGCGCTTCAAACTGAAACCGACTCCGAATATGCGGATATTCCGTCGCACGCCCCGCTCCTCATCACACCACAAAATCCAGATAATTTTCCTTTGTTATCACTTTGTAGACGGAGTTTTTGTATGCTTCGCGCCATTCTTTCGGCGCGGCGTTTTTCTTGCGGTCTTTGCCCCACTTGATTTCGTAGCCGTGAAGTTTGCCGCCGCGCTCTTCGATGAGGTCTATCTCTTTTCTGTCGTAAGTTCTCCAGAAGTAGTTGTTGGCGCGGAGCCGTTTATATTCCTGCTTTTTGAGCATCTCCACGACGATATAATTCTCCCACAACATCCCGACGTCGTTGCGCATCGAGAGCGGATTAAAATTGTTTATCAGCGCGTTTCGGATTCCCGTGTCCTGAAAATAATATCTCGGATTCTTGACGATTTCATTGCGCAGGTTTCTTGAGAAACCCGTCATCTTGAAGACGACGAATGATTTTTCAAGAAGGTCGAGATAACGCTCGATGGTATTTTTGCTCATCGCAAGATGTGTGCCGAGTTCGGTGTAAGAAACCTCTTTTCCGATTTGAAACGCCAGCAGTTGAAGAAGTTTCCCGAGTTTGTCGGAGTGCCTGACACCTTCGAGTTCCAAGATGTCTTTATACAGATATGAACTTACGATTTCCCTCAAGTACTCTTTTTTTATCGAGTCGCCCGCGCTGACGACCACTTCGGGATAACTGCCGTAGAGAAGGCGGTTTTCAAGACGGGCGGATGTCTCGGCGCGCGTCTCAACCGCCGAAAGTTCAAGTTGAGAAAGCGGAAAGAGTTTCAGAGTGTATTTCCGTCCGGTGAGCGGCTCGCCGACTTCTTTCGCCAAGTCGAACGACGAAGAACCGCTCGCAAGAACTTTTATTCCCTCGATGTGATCCAGAATCAGTTTTATGTTCAGGCTGATATCTTTTACTCTTTGCGCCTCGTCTATCACAAGTATTTTGTTCTTTCCGACGAAGTTTCGGAGTTTCTCTATCGAGCGGCTTGAGAGATAATCCTGAACGGTTATGTCTTCGCCGCTTACGAAAAGATATTTTTCTTTGAAGTTTTTGCTCGACTCTTTAAGGAGCGTGGTTTTCCCGCAACGGCGCGGGCCGTAGATTATAAGGGCCTTGCCTTTTTTAAGATATTTCGGGATGTTCTTCAAATGATATTGCGGGATATACACGGCGGGCTCCTTCGGGTTTATCAAAATACGGTCATTAAACTGACTGAATTATATAAAATACGGTCAGGCAATGTCAAGCGCGACGGCGGGAACGCCCTATATTATCGGATGCAACCGCTAACCCCAAAAAATGCCGGTCGGGTCACGACGGACTTCATCAAGAAGCGCGGCGAAACTTTTTGTCGGTTTGACGAGCGTATAAATGTGCCAACGATTATTGCGGTCTCTGTAATAAAGCGTCCACTCTTGACGCCCGGCGACAAACCGAAATCTGGCGACATTCGTTTGCGTCCACCTCGACGGGTCGCGGAAGTACGGTCTTTCTTCCAGAAGCGTGACGGCGTTCCCCTTTATCGCAAAAACAATCCGCAACTGATGACGCACTTCCGGCGGTGCCATCGTATCACAGAAGTTCCGCAGCGAATTTTCAATCTTGACGCGAATGTTTTCCGGCAAACTCATAGAATTACCTCGGTAGAATTGCTGTTTATTTTCAAAAAAAACCGCGCTCGCGAACGGGCGGCGCTACCGTCCGATTTGTCTTGAAAGTTCCGCCGCGAACGCCCTTTCAAAATCGCGCGCGACGGCGTTCTGGTCGGCGGGCAAAAACGCGCCGAGTTCCCGCCGGAAATCTATCTTTTTGGCGTAAGCGATTATCTTGTCCTTCATCCCCGCCAGACGGCGTTTCTGAGCCGGCGAAAGCATTCCCTTTCGCATAATGAAATAAAGGTCGTAGAAGTCGCGCGGTTTTTTCCTGTCCATCAACGCCCCGAATACCTTTTCATCCACCAGTTCTATTTGCGGAAGATGAACGAGCGTATAACTCGGCACAAAATCACTCGCCACGCTCTCCACCTCGCCCCGTCCGCCGACAGCGCGCCGGGCCGATACGTTTATCTCGACGCCCGTCGGGCGGTAGTCGTGAATCCTGAAAGTCGCCGTGCCGAAATATCCGCCGCTGGTGGCGCCGGATTTGGCTCCTATTTCAACCCTTATGCCGACTCTTTCCGCCGCCGCAAGCGCGCGCAGAAACAAATCTTCCACGAACGGTTTTATTCTGTCGGAACGCACGCCCGACAGAGAAAAGTCCAGGTCCTCCGAAAATCGCGGACTGCCGTATACGATACGCAGAGCCGTCCCGCCCTTAAACAAAAGTTTTTCCGACTCGGGCAGTTTGTAGAGTTCGGCCAGAAATACGTGCTGAAAATATTCGCGCACCACGTTCGGAAAAACCGCCGTGCGGTATTGGAGGGCTAATTTTTCGAGTGTTTCTGCGGTTATCATCGCAATATCTTCTTTATTGTTTCATCAAGAGCCGCGTTGGCGAAAAGTCGGGCGTAGCGCGCGGCTTTTTTGATGTTGATTTTATCTTTTTTGAAGCGGTTGAGCGGCTCAATGCCGTCGAGAACTCGGAAATAACACGAGTCGACGAACGCTTTTTCCGGGTCGGCTATAAAAAATCCCGCGCCGCCCTGTTTTTGGGCGGCGTATCCCGTGAAAGCGGCTTTTTTTATCCGTCGGTACGAATAGATTTTATCCAATGCGGTGAAACGGCGGGTCGCCTTGGGAGTTACCGAGGTAATTTCGTAAACGCTCTCCGGGATGACGCCGTGATACGAAAGGGCGAACTCCAAAGACACGTAAGAGGGCTCGTATAGTTTATTGGCGATGAAAGGTTCAGGCGGAAGCGCGTCGGGCAGGGCGTAGAGTCCGCGTTTGATTCTTACGATGAACCCCTTTTTGGCGTAGCGATGAAGAAGAAAATCAGCCGCGACTTTGGAACTCCCGAACAAACGCCGGACCTCGGCGGAAGCAAAGAGTTTTATTCTCTTTTCCCTGATGATTTTGTTGAAATCGTGCCAATTCACTAATTTAGCCATATTGCTAATTTAGCAAAATAACTAAGGAATGTCAAGGGGCTGCGGGCGGGATCGCCCTATATTATCGGATGCAACCGCTAACCCCAAAAAATGCCGGTCGGGTCACGACGGACTTCATCAAGAAGCGTGTCGAAATTTTTCGTCGGTTTGACGAGCGGGTAAATGAGAAATATCAAATCATCCAAATATAATCCGTCACCCTGTCAAGTCATCAAGAAATGTAACCCGTCCTTGATAAGTTGGTTGGCTTGACAAATTTTTATTTTTTTGCTATCATACATTTGTAACAATATCAAAAACAGTGTGGAGTTAGAAGGAATAAATCCTGCACTATAAATAAAGAAAACCTTCCTGCGGATAAAAGCCGCGGAAGGTTTTTTATTTTTGGAGGTTTTATGAGATTTGCTCAAAAAAAGAAAGATTCTTCTTTGAAATTTTTAGCGGATATTGTGGCGAGCAAAAAACGGGTTATTATTGTATTTTCTCCGCTCTTAAGCAAGGAAAAATTCATGATGAGGCTTCTTTGCTTGAATTCTGGGATAGATTGTTCAGATATGGATGAAAGGACAATACCAAAATCTGAGTGGCCGAAGCTTACTTTTGCTGCTGATAACTTATGTAATTCAAAACTTTATATTGATGATTCATCTAATTTAACATTACTGGAAATGAAAAAGAGAATTGAACGTTTAAGAAATTCTTTAGCGACGAAAAAGTTGAATATAGACCTCGTGGTTATATATACTACAGAAGCGTTTTTAAGCGGTAATCCCAAAAATAAAAAAATATTATTGTCACAAATTATGAAAATAGCGCCCGCTTCCGCAGGATTGATGCTTCTTTAGTAAACAAATTAAAAAAACTTCGTATAGAAAAATCTGTGTGGGGTTTTTTATTCAGGAGGAGGTTTTATGGCAGGAGTGCAGGCAAAACTTTGTGGGAGTTGTGGATTCGGCAATAAGGCCGACGAGTGCGTAAAGTGTGGGCAGCCTTTTGCTACCATTGAAGCACAATTATGCAATAATTGCGGTTTTGGAGCAGCCGGTGATAATTGTGTCAAATGCGGAGCATGGGTCGGCAGTAATTCTGTGCCTGCTAAATTGTGCAGTTCTTGTGGTTTTGGTTCCGGCAAAGACAACTGTATTAAATGCGGCAATTGGGTTGGATAAAATTAGAAATTAAATCCTTAAGAGGCTATCCGACCCCGACTTGTCGGGGCGAGGTGTGCGTCATTCCCGAGTGCCTTTATCGGGAATCCATTTTACGTTGGAAATACCGAACCTCTGGATGCCCGATTACGGATTTCGGGCATGATAATAGAGGTTGTCGACAACCTCTCAAGTATCTCAAAAAAGATTAAATAAAATGATTGAAGCCGAACTGCATCATAAAATAGAAAAATGTGAAGATGTCCTAACTTCATCTGTATTTGGTTTATTAAAACATAAATTTGCGACTGGTTTATTAAAAGATTTTTTAGGGCGAGCGAGATTATATTTTAATGAAAAATATGATGAGAAAAAATTATTTGAAAATGAGATTTTAAAGAATAAACTATTTGACAAGGAATATAAATTTATTTTTTGGAAGAGATATGAAAAATATGGCGAACCAGATATTATTATTTCTGGCAGTGATTTTGTTGTATTAATCGAAGTAAAAGATGACGCGAAAGAATCTTCTCAAAATCAATTAGCAGATTATTACACTTTATTAGAAGAAAATTATGCCACTAAAAAAAATATGTATCTGATATATTTGACAAAGGATTTATATCAACCTGAAATTTCCGATGATATTACTAAATTAAAGGGTAAAAATTTTTATTGGCTTTCTTGGTATGATATTTGCCATGCTTTAAAAAATACAGATGAAAAAAAGAATGAGGCATTGTATGAAATAGCAGAATATTTAAAAGAATATCTGAGAGAATGCAGAGATATTTTTCTTTTTGATGGTTTTGGTGAATATAAAGAAGTGAAAAAAGAAAAACCTTTGTTTTGGAGAGGAGAAACAATTATTTTTTCAGAATATAATAAGATAGGTTTAAGTAAACCTATTTTCTGGGGAGGCGAAAATGCTTGATAAGAGTAAGAATGTTTTTGATATGGTAAGGCAGATGCAAGATTTGTATAAAGAGATAGGTGGGTTTATGAGATACTTTGAAAAAATTGTCGGTGAGAATGACTATGAACCAATTACAAATTCTTCAACCGTGATAAAAGAAATTTCTCAGTCTTTGAATGATTCAGAATCTTGGCTTCCAATATGGATGTATCGGACATATCAGAATAAAAAGAATAAAAATGAGTTAATGTCAATCAATATTGCTTTAGATTATCCACTTTATCGCGATAGAATAATAGAACCATTAGTATTAATATCTAAAATTGAGGGCAAAAAAATTGACCGCGAATTTGCGTGGTATCCGTGGGATATATATTTTCATTTTAGAACACGTGAAAAACAAGTTGAAAAACAAAAAGACAAAGTTTATCTTTTAAAAGATTTAGATTTAGATAATAAAGATACAGAAGAAGAAGGAGTGATAAAAGGTAATTTTGAGGCAATTGAAAAATTAAAATTTATTGCAGTTCCTCTGATGGAAATTGAAAATGAAAAAGCAATAAAAGCAATAATAGAAAAATTGATAAACCCCCTTTTAGAAGTAGAATAGTAAAACATCTAACAAGTTTACTTTTTTGATTATTATAACAGTGTGGCGTTGGAAGGAATAAATCCTGCACTATAAATAAAGAAAACCTTCTTGCAGACAAAAACTGCGGAAGGTTTTTTATTTTTAGAAACGGGAGGGTAAAAAAATGGGGCCGCCAACAGAATTGCATAAATCGACAATGGAATGGGTAGCGGGTTCTCTTGCAAATGCGATGCAGTCCCCGGTTAAATTATTAGATACTTTTTTTGTGGATATTGATTCAGAAGAGATTTGTTTATTTTTCGGTTGCAAAAGAGACGAGTTGTTTTTAATAAGAGGGGGCGTTTTTTATTACAATGAAAAATTTTTTAAGATTTTAACCGAATATTTTACCGCGAATGGTTTTACGAAAATAAAAGAGACTGGCAAATGGAAAACAGCAATGAATCTTGCCATACATTCGGGCGAAAAGTCCAATCCGCTTATTGACGGGCTTCAATTCTATGAAAATCATAAAGATAAATTGGTTTTGTCCTGCGGATGTTTTAATCCGTTTGAAAGAAGGACCTTTTTCTACATAGATTTTATTGTTCACAAAGAGTGCAGGGAAATCGTTTCAACGATTTACAATCGTATTTTCTCCGATTGCTCTCTGAAAGGAAAAATTATTACAAAGGACAGGGAAGAAATTTGCCTTGATAGAAAATATTCTTTCGATGAACTTGTTCTCGATAATGAAAAAATACAACTCATCAAGGAAAACACAATCGGGTTTTTAAAAAACAAAGATATTTTTAGTAAATACAACATACCGTTTAAACGTGGGATTATTTTGGAAGGTTCGCCCGGGAACGGAAAAACACTCCTCGGCAAAATATTGGCTTCAACTGGTATGTTCACGGTTATATGGATAACCCCCAGGGGTTTTACGGGGTCGGAAAGCGCCGAACTGGTAAAAAGGATATATGAATTTGGGAATAAACTTTCGCCGACATTAATATTTTGGGAGGATGTGGACCTAACAATTTCAAACAGGCAAGGTAACAAAGATAATGCAATATTAGGCGAACTGTTAAACCAACTTGACGGATTAAACGCCATTTCGGGCATAGTAACTATTGCGACTACAAATATGACGGAAGCGCTGGATAATGCATTGAGTCATAGACCTAACAGATTTGACCTGCGCATAAAATTTGATAACCCCGATTACAACACAAGAATAAAAATGCTTTCTAAATTCACGGAAGACGTAATTTTGTCGGACGATATAAAGTTTGAAATTATTGCAGAAAAATCGGAAGGGTTCAGCGGCGCCTGTATGAAAGAAATGGTTCTGGAGGCAAAGAAGTTCGCTATTATTGATGGGTCTTACAATGAGATGGATAAAATTATATTGAGAAAAGAATACATGGATAAATCATTAGAAAAAACTAAAAAAATAGTAGAAACAGTGACGCCTCTTGGTTTTTAGCGATATTGGTTTTTAGCGATAATGGAAAAAGGCGGCAAAGGTATTTTTTGCATCTTTGTCTTTCCCCCGCCTTTTAATTATCCCATAGTAAAGCCCCTACTTGACAACGCTCAAGATATTTAGGTAGAATCACCGGCAGATGCGGATTGGCAAACAATCGCATCGCCTCCGGCGCCCCGGTTTGTGGGGCGGCGGCGAAGCAGATAGTGTCGTAATTTCACATTAGTGCTTGTGGGGGATGCCCAAGGCACTTATTGGTTCCGCAGAAGGCGGAACTGGTAAGTGCCTTTTTTAATTTACGCGGGTCCGCGACAAGTTCAAACACTTTGACTTGACAAGAGGCCGTAATTTGAGTAAAATCATGACAGTAGTAGGCAGTGTCACAATATCGTCACAGGTGCTTGTGGGAGACAAACCCAAGGCACTTATCGAGCAAGTCGGGGACTTGCGCGGTAAGTGCCTTTTTTAGTTTCAGCGGGCGCGCGATAAAATCGGCGTAAGGGTGTAAATATGTCCGCCAAAATAAACGAACTCAAACTTAAAAATGCGTTACACCGGTTCTGTAGCGGCGAAACAACGGGCCGGATCCTGGCGAAACTCGCCGACGGAAACATCGTCCACGTGGAGACGATGGAGCAAACGTTTCCGCGGGCGGGGGCGCCGGTCGGCAAGCCCGACGTGCTTCCGGCAAAGTGTGCCGCTTTCATAGAGCGGCGCATCGGGACGGACTTCTTCGGCGACATTACCGTCGATATCATTCACGGCAAGATTCTCGACGTCAGAGTCAAAAAAATATACAAGCCGCGAGACATTGAAAAAGAAATCTGCGGCGCGGGGAGCGCTCGATGAGCATCAAACGACTGCTTAATATAGACGAAGCCGCCGAGTACACCGGATTGAAAAAGAACACGCTTTATTCCTGGGTGTGCCAGCGACGACTGACTTTCGTGAAGTGCGGCCGGCGGACGATGTTCGACATAAAAGATTTGGAGCGGTGGATTGAGGCGAATAAAACCGAAGAAAAGAAAATTGCCGCGAAAAACGATATTTTGTAAAATACTTATGCGGGGAGAGAAACCAATGGGACTCACGAGAAAAGGCGATAACTGGTTCATCGATTATTACGCCGGCGGCCGTCGGAAGAGAGAGAAAATCGGCGCGAGCAAAAAACTCGCCGAGCAGGTTCTCGCCAAAAGAAAAACCGAAATCGCCGAGAACAGGTATCTGGACATCAAAAAAGAGAAAAATATACCGTTTCAAAAGTTGACCGAACTTTATCTGTCATACGCGCGGACGAACAAAAAGTCGTTTTCAAACGACATTCATTACATGAAAAAATTCATCGAGTTCTTCGGCGACAGAAACATCTCAGGGATAACGCCGCTTATGGTCGAGCAGTTCAAAGCCGCGCGCAAAGACGCCCTCTCCGAAGCGACGATAAACCGGTATCTTTCCGTCTTAAAACATATGTTCAACAAGGGTATCGAGTGGGGGCTTTGCGACGGCAATCCCGTCAAGAAAGTGAAGTTGTTCAAAGAGAACAATTCGCGTATCAGGTATCTGGAATTTGACGAGATGAATAAGCTACTCGATAACTGCTCGGATTTCCTCAAACCCGTCATATTGACGGCTCTGAATACCGGAATGCGGCAGGGCGAAATACTCAATCTTAAGACGGAAGATGTTGACTTAAAAAGAAAAATAATATATATTAGAAAAAGCAAAAGCGGCGAATCGAGAGAGTGCCCGATAAACTCGGTTCTGTCGGAAACTTTTCAATCGCTCGAAAAAAATCCGAAAAGCCCGCACATTTTTTTGGATAACGAAGGGCAGAAACTGGGCCGCTTCGTGGTGAGATATTCTTTTGAAAAAGCGGTCAAACAGGCGGGCATCGAAGATTTTCACTTTCACGATTTGAGGCACACTTTCGCTTCGCATCTGGTTATGGCAGGCGTGGATATTATGACAGTCAAAGAACTTTTGGGACACAAAACACTGAAGATGACTTTGCGTTACAGCCATCTTTCGCCCGGTCATAAGAGCGCGGCGGTCGAGACGCTGGGCGCGAGCTTGCGGAAAAATATGGACACTTTTTGGACACTTGAGGGTGGTCGGGAAGAAAAAGGCGTTTCGGATGGTATACAAAAATCACTGAAAAATGATACAATAGATGACAATGGGCAGGTGGCGGAGTGGTTAATCGCACCAGACTGTAAATCTGGCGTCCTTAGGACTGCGAAGGTTCGAATCCTTCCCTGCCCATTTTGATACAGTAGTCAGCGAATAGTGGTGAGTTAAACCTGTTTTGGTCCGCAAGCCCGCGTCTTTACATTAAAAGAGAGCGGGTTTTTTGTTTTTACTCTCCGCCGAGAAAATCGTTTTTAATCTTACGCTCGAACAAATCGCCCAGAATTTTAAGCCCCGCGATGCGTGCTTTTTGAAACGCTGTTTTATCGTCGGGATTGGACTCGCTGCCGGATGCGGCGGCGGCTATTATAACCTTGCCGGAATCTCTGACCTCGACGCGGCCTTCCCATCGGTAATATTTCCACGCGACCTGAGTCGCGCGCGAAAACTCCGAGACGTCGAACCGCGCGTCGACATCCATCGACACGGATGCGGAGTCCGTCGAAGCTCCGTCGGCGAAGGCGACCACGGCAAATCCCAGTTTTGTCAGGCGTCTTGTAAGCTCGACGGCAAACTCCCCGGACAAGCCGTCGGCGGCGTTTACCCTGAAAGTCGTGCGGCTCTTGGCGTCGGCGATTTCGGACTCTATCGAGGAAAATGACAAGTCGTCGGGCAGGGGCGGCGACGGCATGTCGTCCACGACTCGGCGGCGCAGATAAAGGCCGTCGCGGACAGAGGCGGCGGAGCGCGCTTCGGATAGATTTTTGAGTTTTTCCGCGAAGGACATTGTCTGTCGCGCGGATTCCAGCGACTTCATTACTTTTTCTTCTGCGGAAAGTATTTTCAGCGAAAGTTCGCGGCGGTATTTGGCCTTATCGAGCACCGCCAGCGCCCAGTAGACCTTGTCTTTTTTGTCGTACCACATCTGGGCGATTTCCACGCCCTCGACGGTATCGACGACTTTGCTTTCGGTCTTCTGAACCACGTCAACGGATATTTCCGCGCGGCCGCCGGTGGCTTCCGAAGAACGTTCGGAAGACGTCTCGACAGTCGCCTGCTCGATGCGCATACTGAATGCTTTGGCGATTTCCGCCCGGGCGACGTCGCGCGAGGAATCCATCGTGGAACCGGCGCCCACGCCCGTTATGAAGCCGGCGGCCGGATATTTTTTGCTCTGCCCGGAAAGCCATTCGGGCGCGGCGAAACCTGTCGAGGCGAAGAATAAGGCCAGAACAGCCGCGGAAATAATTTTTTTTGTCATTTTCGTCTCCTTAAAATCACATCGCCGAACGCAACGCCGCAAAAGTTCTGCGGCCTTTACGCACGGACACGCTTTTGATTGTTTCCGACGTCACTTTATATCCGGCGTTGTCGTAAAAATCTACCACGATATCGTAAGTCCCCGTCGCCGCCGGCAACCTTGCCAGAAATATTTTATCCGGAAGCGTTCGCCACGACCTTTTGTCGGCCAATTCCGTGGCCGCCGCCGCGCCGGCGACGATTTTTTGGGCCAGCCAGCCGAGCGCTCTGTCATTGCTTGATTTGGCGACTTCCGCGCCGATTTTTTTTGAAAGCGCGTATTTTACGGCTGAACGCGCGATGGTCTTTGCGCGGATGCGGCCGATTCTTTCGTCGAGAACTTTGACCGCTATGGCGCCTATGTCCTCGGCCATCTCGGCGCGGGCCGTCGCGCTCGCGGGGGGCGCGTTACCGTCGGGCGGCTGTTCGGCGGAAGCCCTGAGCGCGACATCGAACCGCGCCGCGCGATAGGGCGACGGCGCATATTTGGGAAAGGCCATAACGACTTGGTCCTCCGCGGCAATAGAGCGGGCAATACGTCCGGCCTGCTCCACTTGCGAGACGTCGTCGCCGCGGGCTTCCACGGAACCCACGTGAATCCAAGCCCGCCCGAAACTTATCTCAAAGAACGAATCAATCTTTACGGGCGACAACCCCGCGTAAAGCACAATGACTATCTCGCCCGAATCCGCGGCGGCGACATCTTTTGACTGAACCCCGCGCTTGCTTATTATCTCCCGCGCGCGATCTTTCATTCCCAGCCGCTCCGCGGTGCGGACGGCATCGGCGGCAAGACGCGCGGGCGGAGGTGTGCCGTAGTTTTTCAGGTAAGCGTCGTAGGCGTCGAGCGCTCTCAGGTAAGAAACATGAGCGGAGTTGATTTCCCCCGCTTCCTCCTGTATCAACCCCGACAGATACCGCGCGAACGCGTCTTCGCGGTAGGACATTTTTCCGTCGTAGTGCGTTTCCAGAGTTCTTAGCACGTGATCGGCGCGGCGCGTTTCGACCAGGGCGGCTTCGTAATCGTCGAGGAGCACATAATTCAGCGCCGAAAAAACGTGAATGAGAACCCGCTCAAAGTCCTCGCCGTAATAAGGTCTTACGTTATCGCTGACCAGAAACGTGGCCGCTTCCGCGGATATGCTTTTGGTGAATAGTTCGCGCGAAAGCTGCTGCGCCGTCTCAAAGGCCTCGTTCGACGCGCGGTAATCTCCCGCCAGATGCAGCAAAAATCCTCTGTCTAAAAAATAGAGCAGATCGTTCTTGGCTCCGTAAATTTTCTTGCGCGACTCTCCGGCGAAAGCGCCCGCCTCGGCGTACCTGGAATCCCGCACAAGGCCGTTAATCCTCTCGTAATATCCGCCGGTGGATGCGCAGCCGGCGACAAGAAAAAGCGCGGCGGGCAGCAACAACCGTTTCATTTTATTATATCTCGGCGGATTACGGCCTGTAATTAGGACGCTCCACGACCTTTTTGATTTTTTTCTGGCCTATCCAAACTTTCTCGTTAGTCAGTATATTTATCATCTCGAGTTCAACCTGATAATATTTAAGCTGGGTCTTTCCGGCCTCGTCGAGGATAGTGTTAATCTGGCCTTTTACCATAAAGTCGGCGCCGTGCTCCTGGCCCATACTTTTGGCGGTTTCGATTGAGGCGTGTTCCGCCTGCTCCATACGCTCTTGTCTTATCTCGCCGCGCTGCTCGCTCGACGCCACGAAAGATACTCTGCCCGAATTTATCAACTCTCTTTCGAGATCCTTTACGAATGTCTCGGTGTTGATATGCTCGTGGCTTTTATTGAGCACGCTGCCGACGATAACGCGCGGCTGGGCGCCTTTTGCCGACGAGAAATTGCTTATCCAAGCGCGCGAGAGGGCGTCTTTTATCATCTCTTCGGACACCATGCGCGAATCCGTGTCGTTCCAGTTTCCGCTCAAATCAATCTGTTCTTCCACGCCCACGCGCTGAACCTTGGGCACCGTGCGGCAGCCCGACAGAAATACCGCAGTCATCGCGGCGGCAAAGCAAAAAACAAGAATCCTCATACGGCCTCCATAGACGCGGAGCGCCTCCCATCGGCGTCCGCTTTTTCTTAGTTGAACATTGCATAATATTATACATATTTTGACGCAAAACAAAAGAGGCGTGCCGACGACACATTTTGATAAAATATCCGCATGGCAAAGCATCCAAAAAAAAATACGGGCGGCGGAATCGATTTCGACGCGCCGTTTTTGACGTCGCGGCTTATAACCTGCATAGGCAACAAACGCTCCCTGCTGCCTTTCATAAACAGCGCCGTGGCTGAGGTAAAAAAACGCCTCGGTAAAAAAAAGTTATCGGCGCTCGACGGTTTCGCCGGCTCGGGCGCGGTCGCGCGGCTGCTGAAATATCACGCATCGGAACTTTGGGTCAATGATATGGAGCGCTACAGTGAAGTCCTCAACGGCTGCTATCTTTCCAACCGCTCCGAGGTCGACATCGACTATATCCAAAACACTATTAACTCTCTAAACGCAAGAAAGTCCGACGACGGCGGCCGCGGATTCATCGCCAAAAATTACGCCCCCGAAAACGACAACGACATAAAATCGGGAGAAAGGGTATTTTACACAAGCGCAAACGCCGGGGCCATAGACAACATCAAGCGGATTATTTTTAGCGAAATCCCGGGCGCGCAAAGGAATTTTTTTTTGGCGCCTCTTCTGGTCGAAGCGTCGATTCACACCAATACTTCGGGGGTATTCAAGGGATTCCACAAAAAATCCGGAGTGGGCTGTTTCGGCGGAAGAGGCGGCTTCGCTCTTTCAAGAATCAAAGGCGGGATATCGCTTGAAATGCCGGTCTTCTGCGGCGCCGAATGTCCCGTCGTCGTAAAAAAAACCGACATCAACAAACTATCGGCATCGAAAGAACTTCCGCCGGAGCTGGATATAGCGTACTACGACCCGCCGTACAATCAGCATCCATACGGCTCGAATTATTTTATGCTTAATATAATAGCGTCCCGCGCGGCTTCCGCAAAAATCCAGGACGGTGAAAGCGGTATCGCGCTGGATTGGAACCGTTCCGCGTACAACAAGCGCGGACAGGCGGCGCAAGCCATGGAACGTCTTATTGAATCCACGCGAGCCAAATATATTTTGATTTCCTACAATAACGAGGGCCTGATAAAAACCGATGAACTGTCGGGAATTTTAAAAAAATACGGAAGCTGTGAAACAATGAGCCGCGAATATAATACTTACAGGGGATCAAGAAATCTGAACGGCCGCAATATAAAGGTAAAAGAGATTCTTTGGATTCTTAAGAAACGATAAGAATACCGCGGCATAAAATCGGCGGTTGCAATTGTTTATGCAATGTTGATTTTGTGAAACTGCCGGTTGGACAACTGATCTTTAATTATTGAATCGGCGCACTTTCATTTTCCGGAAATTTTCAATTTATCTCTCAATGCGAGCATTTTTTGATAATCTTTTTCGGAATATACCCCGACAGGGGTTTTTAATTTTATTTCCATCTTCGGAGATCCCGCGTTTTTCCACGCGCTGTACCACAGAGAAGCCAAATCCTCGGCCGCTTTTTCAACCTGGCGGCGCGTCATGTCCGCAGTATCCGCCCAAAGCGCTCTAAGATTGTTCCCGTGCCCGGTATCCGCGGCAAGTATAACGGATATCTTGTCATGAGAGTCGATTATGAAATCGAACGCGAAATTAAGGGGGTCGGCCACATATCTAACGTTATCGGCGCGCGGGACGGCGCCGTCAAAAAATACGTCGGCTGTCCGCGATTCATACCTGAAATGTATCCCTTGATTGCCGGTGTACTGTCCATCGTAATTTTCAGTCGTGTGAAGCGGCTGGTGGGCGTCGGCGACATAATGTCCCATAACCGCGGCGCACAACATCGCGTAGTTGAATGTTTCAGAACTCTTTAAAAATAAAGTGAGCATCTCGCAATGCTCCGCTATCGTCCATGGAACAACACCGTTTGAAACCGCCTCGCCTTCGCCATATTTTTCGATAACATCATTAAGGGATTTCCTGATACTTCCGAACGGGGGCGGTCCGAAAAAATCTATGTCCACGTAATGCCGGTATTGCTCGCCGTCGAGAAAGCCCTTCCACTCGTCGGGGGCGGCGCTCTGCGAAACCAGATATTCAGCGCATGACTTAAAACTTTTCATCTCCGCGGGCAACAGCATCGCCGCCTCGCCGTTGATGTATCCGTGTATTTCATAGCCCCATCCGAAGACAGGCGCCCGCCACAGAGAGGAAACGACGCAAAATATACAAGCGAATAAGTACGCCCGTTTTACCTTGCTCATAGATTTATTCTTCAGTATACGTCATACGTCGTCAAGCGATTCGGGACACTTTGCGGTTTTTTATTGAAGTGCGTTTCAAAACAAGTATAGCATATAGACACATCACGCCGACTTCATCAATTGTGATAACTTACACCCGACCACTCATCATACCGCACTCAAACACCTCTTATCGCCTGTGGGAATGCGCCGGGCCCGAAATATGCGACGTTAAAGAATTGATTTGTAATGTCGGGGGTTTTTTGTTATAATAGCGCTCGCCGTTGGGTCGACCGCGGGAGTAGTTCAGTGGCTAGAACATCTGCCTTCCAAGCAGAATGTCGCGGGTTCGAATCCCGTCTCCCGCTTTCTCTTTGAGACGGCAGGACGCCCGCCGGCCGCATAAAAAAAGCTTGCGCCCGGATAGCTCAGTCGGTAGAGCACTTCATTGGTAATGAAGAGGTCAGCGGTCCGATCCCGCTTCCGGGCTTTTAAAAAGACGTGAGGGGTGAATGGAGAAGTGCGAAGGGTTAAAGAAAAATCACTCTTCCCCCTTTACGATTTACGGTTTTTCAACTCTTTTCACCTTGAGAAACAGGAGGAAACATTTATGGCAAAAGCTAAATTCGACAGAAGCAAACCTCACGTAAACGTAGGCACGATAGGCCACGTGGA
>PHAN01000010.1 GCA_002841695.1 Elusimicrobia bacterium HGW-Elusimicrobia-1
GAGTATGAGATTCTTCGCGGAGTTTATCCTGAGGCATTATGAGATTCTTCGCTTCGCTCAGAATGACGCTTGCCGAAGGACTCAGAATGACGCTTGCCGAAGGGCTCGCAATGACAAATTACGGATTTTTTTAACAATCTCATTTAATTCCGCGTTCCGGAGGTTTTTATGTTTGAGGGAAGTTGCGTAGCAATAGTGACGCCGTTTAAGAACGATTCCGTCGATTTTGACACCATCAAAAAACTCGTCGATTTTCATATCGCCAATTCCACGTCGTGGATACTTCCCTGCGGGACGACCGGCGAATCCGCCACGCTTTCGCACGAGGAACACGAAGCCGTAATAGAGGCGGTGGTTAAAGCCGCCAAAGGGAAAATAAAGGTGGTGGCCGGCACCGGCTCCAACAACACCGCCGAGAGCGTGCGCCTTACGAAGTTCGCCGAAAAAATCGGCGCGGATGCCGCGCTTCTCATCTCTCCCTATTACAACAAGCCGACTCAGGCGGGTTTGCGCGCGCATTTCAAGGCGGTTGCATCGGCCGTGAAGTTCCCGATAATGCTCTATAATATTCAGTCGCGCACGGGTGTAAATATCGAGCCGGAAACGGTCGAGGCGATAGTCGCCGACAACTCCAATGTCGTCGGAATAAAAGAGGCGTCTGGTTCTCTTGAACAGATGAGTAAAATCAAGATGCTCTCCGGCCGTCTGGAATTACTTTCGGGCGACGATGCCCTTACCCTGCCTGTGCTGTCGATAGGCGGCGTGGGGGTGGTGTCGGTGGCGGCAAATATAATTCCCGCCGATACCGCCGCGCTGGTAAAAAGTTTTCTTGCGGGCGATGTTAAAAAAGCGCGCGAGATACACTATAAAATGTTCCCGCTGGTAAAGTCGCTTTTCATAGAGACCAATCCGATACCGGTAAAAACGGCCATGGAAATGATGGGACTTTGCGGCGGTTCGCTGCGGCTGCCTATGACGCCTATGTCGGACGCTAACAGGGAAAAACTCAAAAAAGCCGTGTCGGATTACGGACTTGTTCGCGGGTAATTCGCCGGACGGGCGCGGCATAATATGAGATACACCGAGGGTAAAATCGGCAGGATATTCGTAGCCAGATTCGACGAAGGCGATGACCTGCTTGAAGGCATCAAACGTCTGGCCGAAAAGGAAAAAATTAAGGCGGCGAGTTTCAATCTTTTGGGAGCGCTCACCGGACAGAAACTGGTGGTCGGCTCAAAAATGTCGCGCGGCAAAAATATACCTGATTGGGCGGCGGCTTCCGGAGAATGGGAAGTTTTGGGCTTCGGCACGCTTTTTCGGCTCGACGGCAAACCGGCGATACATCTTCACACGGCTACCGGCAAGAAGGGAAAGATGCTCGTCGGCTGTCTGCGTGGCGGCGGCGGAGTTTATATTACCATTGAATGTGTAGTACAGGAAATTCTCGCCGGAGGGATTGCCAAAAAAAAGAGCTCCGCCGGACTTTCCCTTATTGATTTTAAGAGAGGAAAAAAATGCTGAAGATCGCCATAGCGGGCGTAAAGGGCAAGATGGGCGCCAGGATACTTGCTCTGGCCGAAGCGGATTCCGCCGTCGATGTTACGGGAGTGTTCGAGGCCGCGGCCAATTCCGCCGTCGGAGCCACGGTGGATTTCCGCTCAAAAAAACTCGTCATAGGAAATTCCGCCGCCGCGGCCATCGCGGGCGCGGATGCCCTCATAGATTTTACGTCGCCGGCATCGTCTCTGGCCAATATTGCCGCCGCCGTAACGTCCAAAAAAGCGGTAGTGCTGGGCACCACCGGCTTTGATGCCGCAGCCGCGGAAAAAATCAAAGCCGCGTCCGTATCCGTCCCGATTGTTTTTTCTCCGAATATGTCCGTAGGAGTGAATCTGCTTTTTAAAATTGTCTCGGAAGTGGCTTCGGTCCTGAAAGATTACGATGCGGAGATTGTCGAACTCCACCATAACCAGAAAAAAGACGCTCCCTCCGGCACGGCCGCGAAACTTGCGGAATCGGTGATGTCCGTCGCGGCGAAGAAATTAATACACGGCCGCCAGGGGCTTACCGGCGCGCGTTCCAAAGACGAGCTGGGCGTGCACGCCGTAAGAGCCGGCGATATAGTCGGCGAGCACACTGTGTATTTTGCCGGACCCGGCGAGCGTGTCGAGATAACCCATCGCGCGCACTCGCGGGATTGTTTCGCCGCCGGCGCGATTTCGGCGGCCAAGTGGTTGAGCGGACGCAAAGCCGGTCTTTATACGATGCGAGACGTTTTGGGCATTTGAAAAAAACGCGATGATTGCGAGATTGCTTCGGTCGGTACGCCAATCACGCTTATGGCGGATTTCGCCAAGGGTGGAAACGGCGGAATGGTCGGGAGAATAGACGCGGAATGCTTGAAAAATAAAATCCCCCTGTGCCCCCTTTATAAAGGGGGAAAGAGGGGGATTTAATAAGTAAATATGAACATTACCGAAAAAATCAAATCTATCTTCGATAAAATTATCCCGACCGCTCCGGAAGAATCCGACAAGGATTACTGGGTATATCTGGCCGGCAACGTCGTGCTGACTCTGTTTTTCATCAATATATTTTTCTGGCTTTTATGGACGCTTATCGTTTATAAAGGCGGGATATTCATAAAAATCATCCCGGCTCTCCGGGCGCTTTTCACGTCGAAAACAATCGCCGATTTCGGTTACGAAGGATACCCGTTTGAAATGGGCGTGTTCGACGGATGGCCGGAGAACATCGTCGCTCTTGCGTTTACTTTGATTTTTATCGAACTTTGCCGCAGAGTGTATTTGAAAACTCTCAGACGGGATTCCGCGCCCGCCGGAAAGGATAGCAACGGATGAAACCCGAATATTCGGAAAAATTAAAGGCGCTTCCGCCTTATCTCTTTGTTGAAATTGATCGACGGAAAAAGGCCGCCATTGATCGCGGCGCCGACATAATATCTTTTGGCGTGGGCGATCCGGACATGCCGACGCCCCGGCACATAGTCGAGGCGGGAAAACTCGCGCTCGAAAATCCAAAGAATCACCAATACCCTTTCGGCTCCGGTCTTATGACTTTTCGCGAAGCGGTGGCGCGCTGGTACCGTTCGCGTTTCGGCGTTGAACTGAATCCCGCCAACGAAATTCACTCGCTCATCGGCTCCAAAGAAGGAATAGGGCACATTCATCTTGCTTTCGTTAATCCGGGCGATGTCGTGCTGATTCCGGAGCCGGGTTATCCCGTCTACAACACCGGAACGATTTTCGCCGGAGGCGAGCCGTGTTTTATGCCGCTCCTTGAAAAAAACGGCTTTCTTCCGGATTTTTCCGCCATCAGCGAGGAGAAACTGCAACGCGCGAAGCTGATGTTTTTGAATTATCCCAACAACCCGACCGCCGCCGTCGCCGATAGAAAGTTTTACGAGTCGGCCATCGAACTGGCCAAAAAATATTCGATAATTATCGCCGCGGACGCCGCGTATTCCGAAATATTTTACGATTCGCCGCCGATCAGTTTTCTTGAAATCGACGGCGCCAAAGAGGTCGGCGTCGAGTTTCATTCGTTGTCGAAAACCTACAATATGACCGGCTGGCGTCTGGGCTGGGCGGCCGGCAACGCCGACGTGATAAAGGGTCTTGCGTCCGTTAAGGACAATTATGATTCGGGAGTTTTTCAGGCGGTTCAGGAGGCCGGCGTGTGCGCTTTGTCGTCGTCGCAGAAATGCGTCGACGATGCCCGCAAGACCTACGCGGAGCGACGCGATACGCTGGTCGACGGATTAAGAAAACTCGGCTGGGCGGTAAAGCCGCCGTCGGCGACTTTTTACGTCTGGGCGAAAGTGCCGCCGACGTATAAATCCGGCGCTGTCGTTGCCAAACTTCTCGACGAAGCCGCCATAGTGACCACGCCCGGCAACGGTCTGGGCGCTTCCGGCGAGGGATACGTGCGCTTTGCGCTGACGGTGCCGGTCCCGCGCATAAAAGAGGCGCTTGAACGGATGGCCAAAATTAAGTGGTGAGCGTTGTCTGGGCGGCGCTCGGCTCCAATGTCGGCGACCGCATGAAAAATCTTGAGCGCGCCGCCGCGGAATTGTCCGCGCGCGGCATAAAGATTTTGAAAGTGTCGCGCGTGTACGAAACGCGCGAATTTACCGGCGACAAACAGAGACCTTATTACAACGCTGTCGCCGCGCTTGGAGTATCGGCGTCGCCGACGGGGCTACTGAGAATTTTTAAGGCGATAGAAAAAAAGCTCGGTCGCAGGAAGTCGCGCCGCCGTGGCCGCCCTCGTCCCATAGACCTGGACATACTTTTTTACGCGGACGCGCGCATATCGTCGAAGAAACTTGAAGTGCCGCATCCGCGGATGATCCAGAGAGATTTTGTGCTCCATCCGCTCGCGGAATTGACGGGCCGGCGGAAACTGCCGGTTTTCGGAAAAACCGCCTCCGAATTATTGTCGGCGGTCGAGCCGGCAAAACGCACCATAAAGCGCGCCGCGGGATTTTTGAAGTCGTATGGAGGAAGAAAATGAAGAAGAACCGGTTTATCAAGGACATCGCGGAGCGGTCGCAGGAGCCCGCGGGCAAAACGGACAGAATAATAAAAAATTTCGTCTCGGCGCTCGTCGATAATCTTAAAAAAGGCGAAGTCGTTTCTCTGTCGGGATTGGGGTCGTTCAGAGTCAAATCGCGCAAGGCGCGCCCGGCCAGGAATCTTAAGACCAACGAAGTCATCTCCGTGCCGGCGGGAAAGAAGGTCTATTTCCGTCCCACAAAACTTCTTAAAAAAGCCATACAGTGACATTATGAGATTGTTGAAAAAGTCCCCTTTGGTCGTCATTGCGAGCGCTGCCCCACTCTTGTCATTGCGAGGTCAAGGGCTTGCCCTTGACCGTGGCAATCTTACAATAAGCGAGATTGCTTCGTCGTTCATCAAGTGCAAGCACTTGATGACTCCTCGCAATGACAAATGGGCGAGAGCGGTCTCGCAATGACAAAAATATTTTTATGAACGTAAATTTGGTCTCGTATAATCTGAAAGTTTCTTCCGTTGTTTTTAAGGTTTGGGGCGCCGTAGCCGCCCTCAAGGGAATTTACGACATGGTTGCCGGCGAGCCGGAGGCGAATATGTTTTCCGCCGAGAAATGGCAGTTCGTGACCTACGAACAGTGGCTCAGATGGGGCGGTTTCGAGTTGACCTACGGATTATTCTGCGCGGCTTTCGGATATTTTCTTTATGCCGTCGCTTCCTCCGTAAAAACTCCGGACATATCTCCGGGAGCGAAATCGGAAGCCGTGAAGTCATAAGAGGCGCTTATGATAAAAGTGAAACCGTCTAAAATTCTCTCTGAGCTTCCTCCGTATCTTTTCGCAAGGATAAACGAGATTAAGCTGGAGGCCATAGCCAAGAAACTCGATGTAATCGACCTAGGCATGGGCAATCCCGACTTGCCGACGCCCGCGCATATTGTGGAGCGTTTGTGTGATTCCGTGCGAAACCATCCCAATACACACCGCTATCCGCAGGCCAAAGGCATGCCGCGTTTCCGTCGGGCGGTTTCGGGGTGGATGGAAAACAGATTCGGCGAGCGTTTTAATCCGGCCACCGAAGTCCTGGCGCTTATCGGCTCCAAAGAAGCCATAGCGCACCTCTGCATGGCGTACCTCGACCCGGGCGATGTCGCGTTGGTTTGCGACCCCGCCTATATGGTTCATTTCAACGGTGTGATGCTGGCGCGCGGCAAGATTCACGCAATGCCGCTTCTTGAAGAAAACGCTTATCTGCCGGATTTCGGCAAGATTCCCAAAAAAGTTCTTGCGCGCTCCAAGATAATGTTTCTTAATTATCCCAACAACCCGACGGGCGCCGTCGCTCCCGAAGAGTTTCTCAGGGAGGCCGTGAAGTTTTGCGCCAAAAACAACATCCTTCTGGTTTACGACAACGCATATTCGGAGATAACTTTCGACGGATACGTCGCGCCGTCCATATTTCAGATACCCGGCGCTCGCGGCGCCGCGGTGGAATTTCATTCGTTCTCCAAAACTTTCAATATGGCCGGATGGCGCGTCGGCTGGGGCGTCGGCGACGAAAAACTTATAAAGCCGCTGGAAAAATTCAAGTCGTTTCTGGACTACGGCGTTCCGACTTTCGTGCAATTGGCGGCCGCCTGCGCGCTTGAGTCGTCGCAGGATGCGGTCAGAAAGCAGTGCGGGATTTATCAGGCCAGACGCGACAAGATGGTCGAGGGACTCAACAAAATCGGCTGGCCGGTCGAATCGCCCAATGCCACTATGTATCTCTGGATGCGGCTGCCCGAAGGTTTCAGGTCGATGGGCTCTTTGGAGTTTTGCGGCAAACTCTTAAGGCAGACCGGCGTGGTGCTGGCTCCGGGCGTGGGATTCGGGAAACACGGAGAAGGTTATGTGCGTATGGCTCTTGTGACGCACAGCAACCGTTTTCACGACGCCTTGCTGCGTTTCAAAAAAGTTCTGAAAACGGGATTCTAATTTTTCGCCGCGCCGGATTGCCGGCGGAGAGCGGGCGGAACCTTCGGGGTAAAAAAATGAAAAAAATATCCATAGGACTTATCGGGTCGGGCGTTGTAGGCGGAGGAGTGCTCGAAATATTTTCCAAACATTCCGCATCCATATCGCGAAGGATAGGCGCAAAAGCGAAAATCGCCGCCGTATGCGATGTCTCCCCGCGCAATGTGCCGGCGGCTTACAGAAAAGTTTTTGTCGCCGATTGGCGCAAGATAGTCGCGGACCCCGGCATCGACCTTGTCGTCGAGCTTATAGGCGGATACGAACCCGCCGCCACGATAATTCTTAAATCATTGTCGTCGGGTAAAAGCGTGGTCACCGCCAATAAAGCGGTGCTTGCCGCCCGCTGGGGCGATGTTTTTTCGGCCGCGCGGCGGAACTCCAAGCTTGTGTATTTTGAGGCCGCCGTCGGCGGAGCCATTCCCGTGGTGCAGGCCATTAACGAGGGGCTGGCCGCCAACAGGATAACTTCAATTTCAGGCATCTTAAACGGCACGTCGAACTATATGCTCAGCGCCATGCACACCGACGGGATATCGTTCGCGGCGGCGCTTAAAAACGCGCAGGCCGCCGGCTTTGCCGAGGCGGATCCTTCGTGCGACGTCAAAGGCATCGACACCGCCAACAAACTGGCGATACTTACCTCGATAGCCCTCGGCGCGCAGGTAAAGTTGCGGGATGTGTCCGTGGAAGGCATAGAAGGCGTGTCGGCCGTCGACGTAGCGTGTCTGAAAAATGAATTCGGACGGGTAATAAAACTTATCGGAAAGACCGTCATAATGCCCGACGGCGGCGTGGACATCACGGTTCGTCCGAGAGTAATATCGCCGACGCATCCTTTCGGAAACGTGAACTGGGAATATAATGCCGCGCTTATAAGCGGGGATTCCGCCGGAGACCTTATGTTTTACGGCAAAGGCGCGGGACGTCTTCCCGCGGCTTCCGCGGTTGTCAGCGACATTATTTTCCTGTCTCGCCAGATAGTCAGCAAAAGCGCCGGCGTTATGCCGTACGTAGAGTATGACCCGTCGAAAAAAGTACGCATATTGACGTCGTCCGCGCGCGAAGGTTACTACTATCTGCGGTTTACCGTCTCGGATAAACCCGGAGTTCTTGCAAAAATCGCGGCAGCTTTGGCGGCGCGCGGGGTTTCTATCGCTTCCGTATATCAGAACGAGGCGCCGTCCGGCAAAAACCCGGGCGGAGCTGCGATAATAATAATTACGCACAAGGCCAACGAGGCCGCTCTTTATTCGGCGCTCGAAGCGATATCGCGGCTGCGCATTGTAAGAAAGAAAACAGTAGTATATCCGATGGAAGGGTAAATCATCCGCCGCCTTAGCTCAGCGGTAGAGCAACGGTTTTGTAAACCGTAGGTCCCCGGTTCGAATCCGGGAGGCGGCTTTTGTTTTTTTAAGGAGTGAAGTTATGGACATAAAAAAAGAGATAGTATCTATGGCGCGCGCCGCCAAAGACGCGTCGAGAATTATGGCGGGTATGTCCTCGTCGAGAAAAAAAGAAATTCTTGCGGCGATGGCTTCTGCCGTCGAAAAAGAAAAAGACGAGATACTCTTCGAGAATTCCATAGACGTCGACGCCGCCGGCGAAGCGGGGCTGTCGAAAGCGCTTATAGACCGCCTCAGATTAGACGACAAAAGAATATCCGCTCTGGCTTCATCCATAAGAGAAATCGCCGCTTTGGGCGACCCCGTGGGCGAAGTAATATCCGAATGGACGCGCCCGTCGGGCATAAGAATAAAAAAAGTCCGCGTTCCTTTGGGCGTGGTGGGAATGATATACGAATCCCGACCCAACGTGACGGCCGACGCCGCGGCGCTGTGCCTGAAATCCGGCAACTCCGTTATACTCCGCGGCGGTTCCGAAGCGATAAACTCGAACCACGCGATAGTGCGCACAATTTTAAAGGCGGGATACGATGCCGGTCTGCCCGAAGGCGCCGTGCAATTCGTGGAAACCGCCGACCGCGCCGCGGTTCTGGAACTCATAAAACTCGACGGCCTTGTGGACTTGATAATACCGCGCGGTTCCGAACAGATGATAAGATTCGTCAGGGAGCACGCCGTGGTTCCGGTGCTCGCGCACGGCA
Organism: Elusimicrobia bacterium HGW-Elusimicrobia-1; assembly: GCA_002841695.1. Classification (NCBI taxonomy): domain Bacteria; kingdom Pseudomonadati; phylum Elusimicrobiota; species Elusimicrobia bacterium HGW-Elusimicrobia-1. Next base: position 8,655 of record PHAN01000010.1, read on the forward strand.
AGGGTTTGTGTCACACCTACGTCGATAAAGCGGCGGATTTGGCTATGGCCGCCAAAATCGCATTCAACGCCAAATGTCAGCGCCCCGGAGTTTGTAACGCTATGGAAACGCTGCTTGTGCATAAGGACATCGCCAGGGATTTTTTACCCGGGATTTGCGAGAATTATTCCAAGGCCGGAGTCGAGGTTCGCGGCTGCGCCGTAACGTCGTCGATATTTCCCGACGCGGTGAAAGCGACCGACGAGGATTGGTCCACGGAATATCTGGATTTGAAAGTGTCGGTAAAAGTCGTGGATTCTCTTGAAGCGGCCATAGCGCATATAAACGTTTACGGCTCCGGACATTCCGAGGCGATAATAACCTCCGACGAGGCCGCCGCCAAAAAATTTCTCGCCGAAGTCGACGCCGCAGCGGTCTTTCATAACGCATCCACGCGACTGCACGACGGAAGCGTGTTCGGATTGGGCGCTGAAATCGGCATATCCACTCAGAAATTGCACGCGCGCGGAACAATGGGCGCGCGCGAATTGACGACAACGAAATTTCTGGTTTACGGCAACGGCAATATCAGGGAATGAACGGTCAGATGAGGATAGGAATTTTCGGGGGTTCGTTCGACCCTCCGCACAACGGACACTTGCGAGTCGCCATTGCCGCCGCCGACGAACTATCGCTGGACAAACTGTTTTTCGTGCCCGCGCTTGCGCCTCCCCACGCCATATCCAAGACACTGACCCCGCCGGACATCAGGATGAAAATGCTCCGCGAACTATCAAGGCGCGACGAGAGATTTTACATCGACGATTATGAACTGCGCCGACGCGGTCCGACGTACACCTATGAGACGATAAAACGGTTTCGGAAACGCTTTCCGCGCGCGGAGGTCTTTTTTGTGCTGGGCTCCGATTCCCTCGCCGACATCCCTCGCTGGAAAAAAGGCGCGCAACTTCCCGATATGTGCCGTTTCGCCGTCGCCTTACGGCCGCAAAGCGGCGTCGCCGCGCTTATCGACAAGGCCGTCAAACTTAAAGTCAGGCCGCCGGCCGTATCGTCGACGGCCATCCGCCGCGCCGCGCCGTTTACCGGCGGATTTTTGTCCGGAAAAGTTCCCGCGGCCGTCGCGCGGATTATTCTCGACAACTATTTATATGTCGACGAAGCCGTCGCGGCTTATCTTAAAAAGCGGCTTGACAACGCCAAATACCGGCACACTCTGGGCGTGGCCGCGACAGCCGTCGCATTGGCGGCAAAACACGGCGCCGACCCCCGACGCGCGCGGCTGGCCGCGCTCATACACGATATGGGACGCGTGATGCCGTCGGCGAAATATCCGTCGTACTTAGCGCCAGCGCCGCGCCCGGCCGGAATGCCGTCGGCGGAAACGGCAGCGGCGAATCCGTTTCTTCTTCATTCTTTCGTTTCGGCGCGACTGGCGCAGAAAATATTCGGCATCAAAGACAGAGTAGTTCTTAACGCGGCCGCTCATCACACTCTTGGTTGTCCGTCGAAGTCGTCGACCGTTTACGACGATATAATCTACGTCGCCGACGCCGTGGCTCCGGACAGAAGATTTCAGGGCGTCGCGCGCCTTCGCCGCGAGGCGTTCGGCGATTTGAGCCGCGCCGTATTTCTTTGCGCGTTGATGAAACTCGGCTATGTGCTGAAAAAAGAAAAATATCTTGCGCCGGAGGGTGTTGCGGTTTACAACTCCCGTCTTAAAAAAATAAAAAAATGAGACAAAACCTTTCCCGCTATGCCCTGGCGTTTTTTGCCCTCATCATGGGTGTTTCCATAATAATGACCGGGCGGGATCCCGTCGCGCTCGCGCTTGCGTTGAGGGGCGATAAGCGGATTAATATTCTTCTTATGGGTATGGACGCGGTGGAATCGTCGAAACATACCGATACGCTGATGCTCCTGAATTATTCCGTCAGGGAGCAAATGCTCAATGTTATATCCATTCCGCGCGATACCCTGGTAAGATACGAAGGCGGCCGCGCCAGAAGGATTAACGAAGTATATCCGATGATCCGCAAAAAAACTTCCACCGACGCGGAGGCGGCCGCCGAGTTTTTGAACTTCGTCAACAATAATCTTTTTCGCGGACGGCTCGAAATCCGGCATTACGTTCAGGTCGATTATGAATTTTTTACGCGCCTTGTGGATATGCTGGGCAAAATACGCGTGGAAATAACCGAGCCGATGAAGTACGACGATTTTGCCGGCAAACTGCATATAGATTTTTCCACGGGAATACATCATCTCGACGGAAAAGACGCTCTCAAATACATAAGATACCGCGGGAAAGGCAGCGACATAAGAAGAATTTCGCGGCAGCAAAAATTTCTCATAGATTGGCTCAAAAGCGCCAGAAAGCCGCTGGTTCTTGTAAGATTTCCAAACATAATATCGGCCTTCAGGCGCGGCACCAACACAAACATAGGATTATGGGGCGTATCGAGCTTAATGTTCGAGTTCAGAAGTTTTGACACGGCGAATATCAGATTTTTCACGCTGCCGGGCAAATTTTATTCGTATTACTGGCAGTACGACCCGCAATCCGCCGAAGAGCAAATATTTCGGGTCATAGGAACGCACGCGCCGAGGCAGACCACATACCTGGCGGATGTTTGGAACGCCTCCGGCAAACCCGGGGCCGCCCGCGCCGCCCGCGATGCGCTTATAAAATCCGGATTCAACGTAATCGAATGGGGAAATTATTCCGTCTATCAGCAGCGAACGGTCATAAAAAATATGTGCGAGGAAGTGTCGGCGGGGCTTGTGGCCCGCAACGCTTTGGGCTGCGGCGATATAATCAACCGCTACGACGCTGCCAGAAACGTAGATGTATCCGTCATTATCGGTGAAGATTATGAGTCGCAATGACGGATGTCAAATATTTTACTCGGAGGAAAACGCATGAAATCTACAACCCTTGCCGGAAAAATAGCCGAAATACTCGATTCAAAAAAAGCCGTCGACACGGCGGTGTTCAATGTTTCGAGATTTACAATCGTGGCGGAATATTTCGTGGTGGCTACCGCGACTTCGGACACTCATGGCCGAGCCCTTCTCGACGAAGTGGAAAGAGTCCTTGCCGCCGACGGCATTAAGGCGCTTCGTGTCGAGGGGAAGACGGCCGGTTCATGGACGGCGGCGGACTTCGGCGGCGTTATACTTCATATTATGTCCGGAAAATATCGCGCCGAAGTGGCTTTGGAGAAACTGTATGCGGACGCAAAGAAAATAGTCCGGCGCGAGCCGCCGGCAAAAAAAATGCCTAAGGCGAAAGCCAACAAAAAGAATGTTAAAAAAAGATCTGAAAGAAAAAATATCGCGGCGCCTCGCGGATAAATACGGCGTCCTGCCGGAATTCGCCGTCTCCACTCCGCCTTCCGGCGTGGGCGGGGATTATGCGGTGAATCTGCCTATGATACTGGCCAAGAAAGCCGGAGTCAATCCAAAGCAGCTTGCCGCGGACATAGCCGTCGAGCTTTCGTCGCTGCCGGAAATAAAGCGGGCGTCCGCGCTCGGCGGTTTCGTTAATATTGAAATTGAAAACGACTATTTATTCGGAGTTGTCGGCCGTTTCGATGAGCCCTCGCCGTCAGAGCCGAAAAGAATATTGATAGAGTTCGTCTCGTCCAATCCTACGGGGCCGCTGCACATAGGCCACGGCCGCTGCGCGGCCATAGGCGATTCTCTTGCGCGGCTTTACGAGTACCTGGGCGCTAAAGTCGAACGGGAATATTATGTAAACGACGCGGGCAATCAGATTAAAATACTCTCAGCGTCGGTCGCGGCCCGTATTCGTGAACTCGACGGTCGCGGTTCGCCTTCGGATTTTCCGGAAAATGGATACAAAGGCGAATATATCTATGACATAGCGCGAAAGGCCGTCGCGGCGGGAGTCGTAGACCCGGGAATTTTTGCCCGCGATATCATAATGGAAGAAACCCGCGACGACCTTGCGGGATTTAGAGTAAAGATGGACACTTATTTCAGCGAGACGTCGCTGCTGCCCAGGGTAGATGCAATGCTGCGCGACTTTATTTCGCGCGGTCTGGCATACGAAAACGACGGGGCTCTCTGGTTTTCCGCGCTTTCGGAAACATCGGCCGAAGTCGACGGGGAAAAAGAGGAACGGGTTTTAAGAAAGCGCACGGGCGAGCTCACTTATTTCGCGTCGGACATCGCCTACCACGCCGACAAATATTCGCGCGGATACGACGAAATCATCGACGTGTGGGGAGCCGACCATCACGGTTACGTGGCAAGAATCAAAAATTCCGTCAAGGCGCTCGGGCTCGACGCGTCGAAACTGAAAATTATTCTCTATCAGCTGGTTTCTCTGAAACGCGCCGGCAAGAAAGTGGCTATGTCGACGCGCGCCGGCGAGTTCGTCACTCTCAGGGAGATAGTCGGGGAAGTCGGCGCCGACGCGGCCAGATTTTTTCTTTTGGCAAGGGCTCCGGCGTCACCGGTGGAGTTCGACGTGGACTTGGCAAAAAAGCACTCGTCGGAGAATCCGGTTTTTTACGTGCAATACGCCCACGCGCGGATCTCGTCGGTTTTTGCAGAAGCCGCCCGACGCGGATACCGCGTGCCGGCGGAGGGAAAAACAATCGACCTTGCCTGTTTGAGCGGCGACGAGGCCGAGCGCGATCTTGCCAAATCCATAGCGACACTCGGCGACACATTCGAGCTTTGCGCGCGCGAATACACCGCGCATCACATAACGGCGCATCTTCTTGAAATCGCCCGTCGTCTTCATAATTTTTATGAAAAATGCCGTGTGCTTTCCGACGACAAAGATATGGCCGCGTCGCGTCTGGACCTGTTGTCGGCGGCGCGGCGGGCAATAAAACTGGGGCTGTCTGTTTTGGGAGTCGAAGCGCCGGATAAAATGTAGAAGTCGGCAGTAATAAAGACAGTGTATAGTGTATAGTGGTTAGTGAATAGTAAAAAGATACTAACCTCTATCCACTAGTCACTATTCACTTATCTTACTGGAGGAACAATGGTTGACATCTTCAATGAAGCCGATGAGCGTCTTAAAGTAAAAACATACCGCGATTGCACGGTAACGCCCAATCTTCCCGAGAAACTTCTGCCGCTGGCCGAGCTCTCGTCGAATCTTTGGTGGGTATGGAACTCGCAGGCCGTGGAGCTTTTCCGCCGCATGGACCGCGATCTCTGGGAAAAAGTTTATCACAATCCCATAAAACTCCTCGGTATGATTTCTCAGGACAAGCTTCAGACGCTTGCCTCCGATAATAGTTTTATATCGCATATGGAGCGCGCGCACACCGATTACACGCGTTACATGAAACTCGATACTTGGTTCCGGAGCGCTTATCCGAAAGCGTCGGATTTTTTAGTTGCGTATTTTTCGGCGGAATTCGGTTTGTGCGAATCCCTCCCGATATACGCGGGCGGTCTGGGAATTCTGTCGGGCGACCACCTGAAATCTTCGGGCGACCTGGGTATACCCCTTGTGGGCGTGGGTCTTCTGTACCGCTACGGTTATTTTCATCAGTACTTAAATATCGACGGATGGCAGCAGGAAGAAATGGTTGAAAACCATTTCACCAAGATGGCCACCGAGCGGGTCCGCGGTTCCGACGGCAAACAGCTGAAAATTTCGGTTGAACTCCCGTCGGGCGAAGTCCGCGCGCAACTGTGGCGCGTTAAAGTCGGCCGCGCGGAACTCATACTTCTTGACACTGATTTCGACGGCAACACGCCCGAAGGCCGCAAACTCACGTACGAACTCTACGGCGGCGATCTTGAAATGAGAATTTCGCAGGAAATATTGCTGGGTATAGGCGGAGTCAGAGCGCTGGCGGCCATGGGATACAAACCCACGGTTTATCATATGAATGAAGGCCACGCCGCTTTTCTCTCCGTCGAGCGCATAGCCATGTTGATGCGGGATAACGGTCTGGATTACGCCGCCGCCCGCGAGGCCGTGGCGTCTTCCAACGTGTTTACCACGCACACACCCGTTCCGGCGGGAAACGATCTCTTCCCGCAGGAACTGATAGAAAAATATCTTGAGCCGTACTACGAAAATCTTGGCATGTCCAAAGACAGTTTCATGTCGCTCGGACGCGTGAATCCGTCGGACGCCAAGGAAGGTTTCTCCATGCCGGCTCTCGCGCTGCGGCTGTCGGCTTTTGCCAACGGCGTTTCGCGCCTGCACGGCGCGGTGTCCCGCAAAATGTGGCAGGCCATCTGGCCGGGCCTTAATCGCGCCGAAGTTCCGATAACACATATAACAAATGGTATCCACGCCAACACCTGGATATCTTACGAAATGGCTTCGCTGTTCGACCGATACATCGGTTCCGTCTGGAAAGACGAGCCGGCGAATATGAAGATATGGGAGAGTGTCTCGGAAATCCCCGACGCCGAAATATGGAGAAGTCACGAGCGACGCCGCGAACGCCTTGTGGAATTTGTGCGCGCCCGTCTTAAAAAACAGCTTGAGCGGCGGGGAGTTTCCCAAAGAGAAGTACAGGCCGCCGATGAAGTCCTCGACCCCGAGGCACTTACCATCGGGTTTGCGCGGAGATTCGCCACATATAAAAGGGCGACTCTCATATTCCGCGACATCGAGCGGCTTAAACAAATTTTCAACCGCAAGGATATGCCGGTGCAGTTGATTGTCGCCGGAAAAGCGCATCCGCGCGACGCCGAAGGCAAGGAACTCATAAAGCAGCTTATACATCTTGCGCGCGACCCCGACCTCAGGGGCAGGATAGTTTTTATCGAAGATTACGATATGAACGTGGCGCACTACCTTGTTCAGGGCGTCGACGTATGGCTGAACAACCCCCGCCGTCCGCTGGAGGCGTCGGGCACGAGCGGAATGAAAGCCGCCGTAAACGGAGTGCTCAATTTGAGTATTCTCGACGGATGGTGGTGCGAAGGTTACGACGGCAACAACGGCTGGGCCATCGGCCGCGGCGAAGATTACGAGGACCCCGAAGCGCAGGACGAAGTGGAGAGCAAGGCGGTTTATGATTTATTTGAAAAAGAACTCGCCCCTCTTTTCTACACCCGCGGTCACGGAGGGCTGCCAAGAGGATGGATCAGGAAAATGAAGGACTCCATGAGATCCATCTGTCCGGTGTTCAACACCAACAGAATGCTTAAAGAATACACCGAGAGGTTCTACATCAACGCGCATTTGGATTATGTCGATCTTGCCGCCGGCGGTTACTCCGCGGCCAAGGCGCGCGCCGGATGGCTTGCCGGAGTTCATCGTTATTGGAAGGACGTGTCCATATCCGCGGCCGAGGACACTATTAACGGAGAACTAAAAATCGGCGACGAGTTCGAGATAACCGCACGAGTCCGGGCGGGATCTCTGAAACCGGAAGATCTGCGGGTCGAGGCCCTTTGGGGATATGTCGATTCCAGAGGCGGGTTCGACGCGCCGAGGGTCAACGTTATGACAGCGGAGGGAAAATCCGGCGACCAGATTGTCTACAAAATAAAAGTCCGCGCCGACCGTATAGGCCATTGCGGGTATGCCCTGCGTATTATGCCTAATTCGGATAGGCCGCACATTCGCTATGCGCCCGGACTGATTATTTGGAAGTAGAATATCGCAAGATACTTATTTGGTCATTGCAAGCCCGTCGCCGTCTGTCACCCTGAGCGAAGCGAAGGGTCTCGGTTTCCTGCTCCAACTTCCTGAAGGGTCACGTAACTTGTAACGAGATTCGAAAAACTGAGATTCTTCGCGGAGTTTATCCTGAGGCGACAGAGATTCTTCGCTACGCTCAGAATGACGCTCGCCGAAGGATTCAGAATGACAAAAGCGAGCGGGAAGCTTGCAATGACAACGGTTTTTGTTACGGTTACAAATAAAAAGCCCCCCGAAATAAACGGGGGACTTTTTATTTGTTGCTTTGCGAAAGAGTTTTCGCAAACTGCTTATTTTTTTTTGCCTTTCTTTCCTCTTCTTACCATTTTGGCTCTGGAAACGTTGCCTTTTTTGTCGAGGAAATAGAGGTAGCCCGGGTCTTTTTTCACGCCGACTTTCTCGACGAGTTCGGGCTTGCCGCCCTTTTTGCCGCCTCTGGCCATTTTGGCTCTGGCTACGTCGCCTCTTTTGTCAATGTAATAGAGGAAACCCTCTGCTCTTTTGACACCTACTTTTGCGATTAATTCTGCCATTCTTTACTCACCTCCTTTTTTCGCGAGTTTAAGTTCTTGATTGATTTCTTCTTCCGTCGGCACGGGCCCCGACTGCTGGGGATACACAAACACCCTGCCCTGGTAGTTTTTCAATATGACGGCTCTTTTGTTTTTGGATATTACGTAATCGGGGGCCACGGGAATTTTGCCGCCGCCGCCCGGAGCGTCTATGACGAACGACGGAACTGCGTAACCTGTGGTGTGGCCTCTCATCGCCTCTATGATGCGAAGACCCGACTGTAGCGGCGTGCGGAAATGATCCGTTCCGGGCGCAAGGTCGCACTGGTAAATGTAGTACGGACGCACGCGGATGGACAGAAGTTTGTGCATCAGTTCCGTCATAATAGCCGGTTTGTCGTTTATACCTTTAAGAAGAACTGTCTGCGAGCCGAGGGGAATGCCGGCTTCCGCAAGCATTGCGCAGGCGTCGCGCACTTCGGGAGTGATTTCTTTGGGATGATTGAAGTGTATGCTCATAAAAAGCGGATGATGTTTTTTGAGTGTGTCGCAGAGATTTTTTGTTATCCGCTGGGGGATGGTCACCGGCGCCCGTGTTCCTATTCTTACTATTTCAACGTGAGGCACGGAACGTATGCGCGATATTATGGCGTCGAGCCGTTCGTCGCTTAAAAGAAGCGGGTCGCCGCCGGAAATCAGCACGTCGCGGACTTCCGTGTGCTCTTTTATGTACGCGATTGCGGTTTCGAGATTTTCATCGGTAAGCGAGGCTTCCGACGCGCCGACAATTCTTCTTCTGGTGCAGTGACGGCAGTACATCGCGCAGGCGTCGGTAACGAGAAACAAAACTCTGTCGGGATATCTGTGAACCAGACCCGGAGCGACCGTGTCGTGCTCTTCGCCGCACGGATCCGACAATTCGTGCACGCTGGTCTGGAATTCTTCGACGGCGGGGATGGCCTGTTTTCTTATGGGGCAGTTCGGATTGTTTTTGTCCATCAGGCCGGCGAAATACGGAGTAATCGCCATTTTCAGCCGCCCTTTGGAATAACCAATGGCTCTTTTTTCCGAGACGCTCAGATTGATGTACTTGGAAACTTCGTCCAGAGAGGTAATTCTTTTTTTAAGCTGTTCTTTCCACGCGGCGTTTTGATCGGACGCCGTACTCGGTGGTTTTTCTGTCTCAGCCATCGGTTCTCCTGATTTTTTAGGTTCCGTGTTTTTCACTTTTTTGACTGTCCGTTTATTTTTGTTCGAGGTTGTTATTCGCGAAAAGCGATATATCGGTTTCTTCTTTTTTCGTTATTATTTTTTCTTTGAGCCAGTTGTCTACAACATCTTTTGAAAATCTGTATTGCCTGCCTATTTTTGAGGCGGGTATCTTTTTTGCGCGTATCAAAGCGTATATTTTGGACTTTCCGATACCGAGGTACTCGGAGAGTTCCTTTATGTCCATTATCTCTTTTATGTCTTTAGTATGCTGTTGGGCCTGCGTGCTTTCCATATTTTATCACCTACTTTCAAGTTCTCTCGTTTAGTATCGTAATTATACAAAATTTACCATCGCGTGTCAAGTTTTAGTAAAAATTATTTTCCAAAGTTTGCCGCTTGGCGTTGTTAAGTGTTATATTTTAGCAAGAAAGAAAAGTGGTGGTTGGTGGATAGTGGCTCGTCGGGTCGAAAAGGCGGTTTAGCCACGTAGTGGCGACCTTGGTCGCCCGCAGATAGAGAGAGGATGAAAAATCTCGACATTGCCAAATTGTCATTCTGAAGAATCGGCGTCATAATTTAGAAACAAGATCCTTCGCTACGCTCAGGATGACAGGGGAAAACAAGTCGCCAAACAAAAAAAGGGTTCCGCACGACGACATCGTGCGGAACCCTTAATTACTACGTTTACGCGCCGGATTTTATTTTAACATTCCCAGAAAGTAAACGTTTAATTTTATTATTATCGGCGCGAAGACCAGCGCGACGACAGACATAAGTTTCAGAAGTATGTTCAGGGACGGTCCCGAAGTGTCCTTGAAAGGATCGCCAATCGTATCTCCGATGACGGTCGCTTTGTGGACGTCGGAACCTTTTCCGCCGAGGTTGCCCTCTTCCACGTATTTCTTGGCGTTGTCCCACGCGCCTCCGGCATTGGCAAGAAGAATCGCCAAAGGAACTCCGGCCACCAGAGATCCCACCAGAAACCCTCCCAGGCCGTCTGCGCCAAGCGCCGTACCCACGATTATCGGAAGAGCCACCGCCATTACGCCGGGCAGTATCATTTCTTTCAGCGCGCCTTTCGTGGTTATGTCGACGCACTTGGCGGAATCGGGCATTACTTTTCCTTCCATCAGTCCGGGAATTTCCTTGAACTGTCTGCGGACTTCCTCCACCACGGAGAAGGCCGCTCGGCCCACTGCGAGCATTGTGTAGGCGCAGAAGACAAACGGCACCATGCCGCCTATGAACATCCCCGCGACGACCTTCGCCGACAGGGCGTTGATTATGTTGATTCCGACGGTCTGCGAGTACGCCGTAAAAAGCGCCAGCGCAGTCAGCGCCGCCGAGCCGATGGCGAAACCTTTTCCTATGGCCGCCGTAGTATTTCCGACGGCATCAAGCCGTTCCGCGCGTTTGCGGACTTCGCTGCCCATATGAGCCATCTCGGCTATTCCCGCCGCGTTGTCGGCTATGGGGCCGTAAGCGTCGACGGCGACAGTCATTCCCGTGATGGAAAGCATGCCTATGGCCGACAGAGCCACGCCGAAGATGCCGGCGAACTTATACGCCAGCACCGTTGCTGCGGCTATGGCAATAACGGGAATCGCGGTGGATTTCAGAGACACTGCGAAACCGTGTATTATACAGGTCGCCGCGCCCGTCGTTGCGGCCTTGGCTATTTCCTGCACTACTTTGCCCGAGGTATAATATTCGGCGGCAAAGCCCACTATGAGTCCCGCCACAAGTCCCACGAGGGTCGCCCAAAACGCGAAGATATTTCCGTACCACACTTTTGTCAGGAAGAACGCTCCGACCAGAAGCAGCGCGGCGGTGACTAACATGCCGGTGCGAAGAGCCGCCTGCGGATCCGTTTTCTCGTCGGTGCGGACAAAATAAACTCCGACCGCCGCCGCGATTATGCCCCACGCCGAGATAAGAATCGCCAGTAGTCCTCCGTTTATGTCTATAAGAGGATTCGGCGCTACGGCTATTACAAGAGCCGATATTATGGCGCCGATGTATGACTCAAAAAGATCCGCGCCCATTCCGGCCACGTCGCCTACGTTATCGCCCACGTTGTCGGCGATGACGGCGGGATTGCGGGGGTCGTCTTCGGGTATTCCGGCCTCGACTTTACCGACGAGGTCGGCTCCGACGTCGGCGGCCTTTGTGTAGATTCCTCCGCCCACGCGCGCAAACAAAGCCACAGACGACGCGCCAAGAGAAAATCCGACTATGGACTGCACCGCTTCGGTTATTTTAGCGGCAAGATCCGCCTTGCCCGAGAGAAATATAAAGTAAAGAAGAACCGATAAAAATCCGAAAAGACCCACGCTGACTACGGAAATGCCCATTACCGCGCCGCCGGGAAACGCCACGCCGAGCGCTTCGTTGAAGCTTTTGGAAGCCGCCTGCGCGGTACGCGCGTTGGACCTTGTGGCTATCTGCATTCCTATCCATCCGGCCAGAATGGAACATACGGCTCCGACGATAAAAGCAAGAGCCGTCTTCTTGGCCACGAATATAAACAGAATCATCGCCACCAGAAAAACAAAAAACGCGATGGACTTGTATTCCCTTGAGAGGAATGCCATCGCGCCTTTGTGAATCTCGCCGGAGATCTCTTTCATTCTGTCGGTTCCCTCGTCCTTGGAGAGTATCTTTTTGGAAAGATAACCCACAAAAACGAGCCCCGATGCCGCCACTATGAGAGATACCCACAAACTTGTCAAACCGCCGAAAATGCCTACCATATGCACGTCCCTCCTGTTGGATGTAACAAACGCGTATTTTCCGACTGCCCCCCCGTCAGGGGAATATTATATATAAAAAGGAAAGCAAAATCTATTTTACCACACCGCCACTATAAGGAACTGTGGGACTTTTGCCATTTTTTAACAGTAGCTTTAACTCTTTGGTGTCAATTGAGATTTTGTATATATTAAGCGGGGCGTTATCCCCGTTTATCCGTGTTTCTTCCTCTGTCACGCCTTCAAAAATAATTTCTCTTTCATTCATCCAGCGGGGGTTTTGCGCATAAAGGTTATCAGGCGATATGTGCCGCAGGTTTCCTGATTTTGTGTCATACAGAACTATCACAGTCAGCTGTTCTGTGAGACCTTCCATTCCTTTCCCGCTTACGTCGGGAGGATCTATTAACAAATATCTTTCGTCTTTTGACGGCAAAAATTTTGTCGCGCCGCTGATGGAGTATTTAGAATTCAGAATGTCAGTGATTTTTTGTCCGGTCGTCACTTCGCCATTAAGATTTATTTTATATAGATATTCCATATCGTGGAAATAAATGTGTTTTCCGTCAGGCGCCCACACAGGAGAGCGGAAAATGGTGCGATGTGCTTTTATTTCTTTTGTGAGTATATAAAAATCGCTATCCTGACTGGTTGCTATTCCGATGTGCCAGCGGTTATTATTCCAGTGATTAAACGCTATTTGTCTGCCGTCCGGCGACCATGTAGGTCCGTAATTATTATTACCGGGGATGGAGGTTAAAATTTTAATTTCTCCTGTTTTTATGTCAACAATGCCAATTTTTCTGCCCATAGAAGGGTAATCTTTGGGACTATCGCAGGTAAACGCCACTTTATCTCCGTTTGGAGATATTTGTGGATGGTATCCTTCGCAAAGATATTTGGATTTAATTTCTTTGTTGTAAAAATTTATCCAGATGAAGCCTTCTCCTTTTTCATAGACCATTAATAGTTGCTTATCTTCTGTGGCATACAGCGCGGTTAACATTGATAACAGTATAGTTGTAAGGAATTTTTTTTTCATGGTCTGCCGCCCCCTGCGAAATGCCATTCGCCATACATGTTTTTACTTCCCTCTCTGCCGTCAGTATTCATATATGCGGGTTTTACCCCCTTTTTGAAAGTGGAATCTATGAATTCAATATTTCCGTTTTTGTTGGTAACTATATATCCGACATGTTTAATGGCGTCTGTGTTATCCTTAAAAAATATCAGATCACCTTCCTTCAAATCATATCGCAATGGAATTATAGCGGCGCGTTTTTCAAAATAATTATACTGTTCTTGTGCCGTGCGTGGCAAAAAAGGGTATATTGTTTGAGTTGTTTTAGAACAATCGTATTTGGAGTAGGGCTTACCGACGAGATATTCTGCTATTTGCGTCGGATTTTTTGAAGGCAGCTGTTTCTTGAATTCAGAAAAAATATACTCCAGTAACGAATGAACTTTCTCAGGATAAATCAGTCCTTCTTTTTCAATGGTTGAGCAAGGAGAGTGTGGTCTGCAATACTGGCATTTGCAGTAATGTATGATGCGGCTGTGATTTCTTCTTGTTACTTCGCAAATTGCAGAGTGGATTGGTGTGTTTGCCGCAGGTAGAGCGGAATAATTAAAGATATCACCCGTTAATACAAAATCATTTATCTGGGTAGCGAGGCAGATTTTTTCTTTATTTTGGTTTATAAAAAATATTGCATTTTCTCCGAGAAATTCGCCTTTGGCGGTGGCGCAACCCATATTTCTTAATATTTTTTTGCTCTCGGTTAAAAAGAGCGAGGATGATAGTAGTGTGTCTGGGGCAATAACTTGTTGTGGTTGCTCTGATGTGTGATGGTAATTATCCAGAGATTGTTTTGCAATCTGTCCATTTGGGTATTCAGTGATTTGCAAATCAGCCCGATAATCATATTTTGCAGTTTGAGGATTTGAGATGTCCTCCGAAAAGTTTGGGTCATCAGGCGTTAATGCGAGCAGGGGCGGGTAGCGGTTTTTATGCCCCAGCCATATAGTCAGGGTATCAAAATTTATTTCCCGCGGACGGTACTCTTCCCACTCGTCAGGCAGAATTGAGGATAAAAACTTTTCGTCCATTTCCCCTTTTTACAAAGGAAGGTTAAGAATAGTAAATGATTTGTGGATTACTCTTGCTTCGTCAAAGCCCGGTTTACAGCTATCATTATACCCATACTCGAGCCGGTCGCTCCCGTCACTGTGTCCACTTTGGGATTCTGGGCTTTTACAATGCGTTCCGTGGTATCAGGCGCCTCATAGCCCTTGCCGGCAAATTGTTCTTTAATCGTAACACTCTTGATGCGGTGTTTTTTTATCTCGACGGCTACCCTGACATTGACCAGAAAATCCTTGAACGAGCCCTCGTAAACTCCGTCGGGAATTTTGGCGAGATTGGTTTTGGTTATTTTGTTGTATTCGGCCAGCACGTTCGCCGTCATTTTGTTGTAGCGAATGCGAAACCCTATGAAACCCGCCGCCGCAACGGCAATAATAATTCCCAGCACAATCGCAGTTACCTTGAGCGTTTTGCTCATACATATTTCTCCATAATTTTGATATTTTGAAATGACATTTCAGCCAACGTTTTATCCCCGTAATGGTTTCGTTTATTAAATAACCGTCGGAGGTCTATTTTTTATCTTCAATCTTCGCCAGCCGCTCGGAAAGATTTTCCTGTTCTTTGGCGATGATTCTGAGCGCTTCCGCGATGGGGTCGGGGAGTTGCCCGTGCTGGAGCATGTCCAATTCTTCGGGAGAAAATCCCACGCCCACCCGCGCCGGCACGCCTACGGCGGTGGCCTTGGCGGGTACGTCTCTTACGACGACGGAACCCGCGCCTATCATGGCGTTTTCACCTATGTTGATGGCTCCAAGAACAATCGCGCCCGCCCCTATGACCACGTGATTGCCGACGGTGGGATGACGTTTCTTTTTTTCAAGCGACGTGCCGCCCAGCACCACGCCCTGATACAGCAAAACGTCGTCGCCTATTTCGGATGTCTCGCCTATTACAACGCCCATTCCGTGGTCTATGAAAAATCTCCGTCCTATCGTCGCGCCCGGGTGTATCTCTATGCCGGTCAAAAATCGCGATATGTGGGATACCAGCCGCGCGGGGAATTTAAGTCCGTGCCGCCACAGAAAGTGCGCGAAGCGGTGCAGAAGAATGGCGTGAAGCCCCGGGTAGCAAGTCAGGACTTCGACGACGCCCCTGGCCGCGGGGTCTTTGCGGAATACTGTCCGGACGTCTTCTTTGAGACGGAAATATGCTCTTGAAAATATGTTCATAATAAAGATTCCTTGTCGATATTTTGAGAACATCTCGTGAAAATTATATCAATTTGATAAAATTATCCGCGATATGGAAATGCCTAAGGCGTACGAATCCTCGGGGGTGGAAGACGCGATTTACGGGTTTTGGCTCGACGGAAAATATTTTTCTTCCCGCCCCGACTCCTCGAAAAAGCCGTTTACTATCGTCATCCCTCCTCCCAATGTCACCGGTTCCCTGCATATGGGACACGCGCTAAACAACACTTTGCAGGACGCCCTCATAAGGTACAAGCGCCTGGCGGGATTTAACACTTGCTGGGTTCCCGGCACCGACCACGGCGGCATCGCCACGCAAAACGTCGTCGAAAAACTGCTTCTTGCCGAGGGAAAAAGCAAGAACGATTTAGGCAGGGAAAAGTTCATTGAAAAGATGTGGAAATGGAGAGGATCCACCGGCGACACGATTCTCGAACAACTCAAAAAACTCGGCTGCTCGCTCGACTTTGATAGAACGAGATTTACAATGGACGAGGACTGCTCCCGCGCGGTGCGACACGCGTTTGCGCGGCTTTTCGACAAGGGGCTGATTTACAGAGGGAAACGCCTTGTCAACTGGTGTCCGCGTTGTATGACCGCGCTCTCGGATATTGAGGTGGAACACGAGGAAGAAATAGGCAAACTCTGGCACATAAAATATCCGCTTTCGTCCGGCGCGGAATTTCTGATAGTGGCAACGACACGGCCGGAAACGATGCTCGGCGACACCGCCGTGGCGGTTAATCCCGCCGACGAGAGATACAAAAAGCTCGTCGGCAAGACGATAAAACTTCCGCTTGCGGGGCGGGAAATAAAAATAGTGACCGACGAAGCCGTCGACGCGGCTTTCGGCACCGGCGCGGTCAAGGTCACGCCCGCTCACGACCCCACGGACTTTGAAATAGGCGCGCGGCACGGTCTTGAAAAAATAGTGGTCATAGGTTTCGACGGAAAAATGACCGGCGCGGCGGGAAAATACGCGGGGCTCGACCGCTACGCCGCGCGAAAAGAGATACTCAAAGATCTTGAAGCCGAAGGGCTTCTTATGGAAACCGCCGCCCACCCGCATTCCGTCGGCGCGTGCTACCGCTGCGCCACGACGATAGAGCCGCTGATTTCCGAGCAATGGTTTATGAAAGTCGGCGAAATGTCGCGCCGGGCCGTCGAGGCGTCGCGCGCCGGCAAAGTGAAATTCTATCCCGCCTCGTGGGAAAAACCATACGTCCTGTGGCTGGAAAATCTGCGCGACTGGTGCATTTCCCGTCAGATATGGTGGGGACATCGCATACCTGTTTACTACTGCAAAAATGATTCATCCGAAGAAAAATCCGCTTGTCCGCCGTTTGCGTCGGTCGAGCAGCCGGTAAAATGTCCGCATTGCGGCGGCGCGAAAATCCGGCAGGATACCGATGTGCTCGACACGTGGTTTTCGTCGGCGTTGTGGCCTTTCTCGGTTTTCGGATGGCCCGACGAGACGCCCGACTTGAAATACTATTACCCCACCGCGGTTCTTGTCACGGGCCACGAAATACTTTATTTATGGGTGGCGCGGATGGTTCAGTTCGGCCTTGAATTTATGGGAGCCGAGCCGTTTTCCGACGTGTATATCCACGGCATAGTGCGCGACAAGCACGGCAAAAAAATGTCGAAGTCGCTCGGCAACGTCATTGACCCGCTCGATATCATCAAAAAGTACGGCGCCGACGCTTTGCGCTTTGCGATGATTTCATCGGCCACGGCCGGCAGGGACATTCAACTTTCCGACGATTCTTTCGTGGGCGCGCGCAACTTCGCCAACAAACTCTACAACGCTTCGCGGTATATTCTGATGAACCTCGAAAAGTATCCGCTCGACGGCATTTCGCTCGACGGGTCGCGGCTCGAGGAAACCGATAAATGGATATTAAGCGAGTGCGCCGCTGCGGCCCGTCTGTCGCGCGGAAGCTACGAGACGTACGAGCTCGACAAGGTCGCCCGCGCCGTCTATGACTTCACGTGGAATAAATTTTGCGACTGGTATATCGAGTTCAGCAAGGAGCGGCTTTACGGAAACGACGAAGCCGCAAGGGCGACGGCCCTCAAGGTTCTTGTCAGGGTGCTCGCCGACATTCTGAAAATAATTCACCCCATAATGCCGTTCGTCACGGAATCTCTCTGGCGCAATTTAAGAGAGCGGCTTTCGGGCGCGGATTCCGCCGAAATATCGAAAAAATTTCCTCAAAGCATAATGGATGCAACCTACCCTTCCGCGACGGCTCCGTCGGAAGTAGGGACAGGTCGCGACCTGTCCCTACCTAATGCCGCCGTTAACGTGGATTTTATCGTCGAGGTAGTTACGGCGGTGCGGCAGTTGCGGGAAGAAATGAAAGTATCCGCCGCTCAGAAAATAGATCTTCTTGTCCGCGCGTCAGACGGCGCCGCTGCCGAGCGCTTCAAAAGCAGTTCCGCTTATATCGAAAAGCTTGCGCGCGTCGGCAAAATCGAAACGGGTGTCTCGACACAGCCCCGCGCTTGCGCCTGCGCGGTCGTCGGAAGCGCCGAGATATTCGTGCCTCTGGAAGGCGTAATAGATGTAGACAAGGAAAAAGCGCGCCTGACCGCCGAGCTCTCAAAAATCGAGGGCATAGCGCGTGCGCTTTCGGCGAAAATGGCAAACGAAAAGTTTTTGTCCAAGGCCCCGCCCTCGGAAGTCGAGGGTTCCCGCGCCAAACTGTCCGACTTCTCCTCGAAAATAGAAAAACTCAAGGTCAATATCAAATATCTCGGTTGAAAAACGATCCGTTGTCGCGGGTCGCAGGAGACGCGCCCATGAATAAAATACGCCCCATCAAATTTGAGACGGGATTTCTTAAAAAAGTGCCCACGGCGGTAATGATTTCGATGGGTAACACAAAGGTTCTCTGCGTAGCCGCTATCGAGCAAAACAAAGTTCCGCCCCACTGCGAAGGCGACGGCACCGGATGGCTTTCCGGCGAATACGGATTCCTGCCCAATGCCGGCGGAAAGCGCACATCGCGTCAGCGTTCGAACTCTGCGGGCCGCACCAAGGAAATATCCAGGATAATCGGGCGCTCGCTGCGCGCGGCCTTCGACCTTAAAAAAATCGCGCCGCACACGATAACCGTCGACTGCGACGTAATTCAAGCCGACGGCGGCACGCGCACAGCCGCGATAAACGGCGGTTTCGTCTCGGCGATGATTCTTTTCAACGAACTCGTCAAAGCGGGCGTGTACCCGCGGATTCCGCTTAAGAATTTCGTCGCCGCGGTTTCCGTCGGCATTACCGGCGGGCGGAAAGTGCTGGATCTGTCGGCCAAGGACGATAACAACGCCGATTCCGACATCAATGTAGTTATGACGGCCTCCGGCAAATACGTCGAGGTGCAGGGCTCGGCCGAAGGACGGGCGTTTTCCAAGGCGGAGTTTTCCGCGCTTCTTAAGATGGCCTCCGGCGGCGTCAAAAAAATAATCGCCGCGCAGAAACGGGCGCTCAAAGGCCGCGGAATATGCTTGAAATAGTGGTAGCCACTAAAAACCCCGACAAAGTCCGCGAAATCCGAAAACTTTTGGCGGCCCTGCCGCTGAGGTTGTCGGCCTATGGCGGACGATCCCCGGCCGAAACCGGCAAAACCCTCGCGGCGAATGCCGCCATAAAGGCGAAGGCGGCCGCCCGCGCCGCAAAAAAGTGGGCCATCGCCGACGATACCGGCCTGGAAGTTCCGTCGCTTAAAGGACGTCCTGGCGTGCGCTCCGCGCGCTTTGCCGGTCCCCGCGCCACATACTCCGACAATGTAAAAAAACTCCTGCGGCTTATGCGCGGAGTTCCGTCGGGCAAACGAAAAGCGGCTTTCAGGACGGTCGTCTGCGTCGCTTCGCCCGACGGCAAAATCTATTTCGCCGAGGGCCGCTGCGCGGGAAAGATTTCCCTGTCCGTCGACGGTAAAAACGGTTTCGGCTATGACCCTGTTTTTTATCACCCGCCCTCGAAAAAAACCTTCGCGCGGATGACCCTGGCCGCAAAAAATAAAGTGTCGCACCGCGCGCGGGCGTTTCGCAAAGCATCGCGGATTATCAAAAGAATCAGCCCTTGCGCGTGCGTCGGTAAATAATGTTGTAACGGGAGGTTGTATGAAAAACCCGCTGAAGTTTGCGGCTTTTTGTTTTGTAATTTGCGCTCTGTCGGTCGGCGCTTACGCCAAAGACCGCGGCGAGGCGGGTGTTGTTTTGGGCAATCCGTCGGGGTTCTCCGGCAAGTTTTTTTTGTCGGACAAAAATGCCGTGGACGTCGTCGTGGGTTTGGACAGAGGCATGTCCTTGCACGCGGACTATCTATGGCACGATTTTGAAGCGTTCAAAGTGAACGAAGGATCCATGCCTTTTTTTTACGGCGTCGGCGTTCTGATAACGGAAAAAGGTCTTTTCGCGCAAGGCAAAATCGGGCTTGAATATCTGTTTGAAACGAATCCTCTGGGCATATTCATAGAGGTGGCGCCTGCCTTCGGGCCGGATTTCAGATTTCAGGGCGGTCTGGGAGTAAGATACAGATTAAAATAGATGTTCGGAGGATGGAGTAATTATTGAAACGACCGGCCGTCCGGGTGGATGTGCCGCGTGTCGCGGGGCCGTCCGTGAAGCATCTCTCTGCGGATTATCTTCCCAGTCGAAGTATATGTGTGTAAACGTCGTCGGGCCTCACCGGCATTGGCGAACGTTTGTTGATTTGCCGCAGTGATTCGCTCACCTTCGAGAAAAATTCTTTTCTCGGTTTGAATAGCTTCCTGTAAATCGTCGCGAGTGTTCCTGATAATCCGAAAGTGGAAAGCATTATGGTGTACTTCAGAATAAATTTTCTTACGCGCGCCGGCAAAAGCATATATATCGCCGCGTATTTGTAACGGTTGGCTTTTTTGCGCCGCAATGTCCTTATCAACCCGTGTTTTTTGATGTATGCGACGATCAATTCAAGAAAAATGTAATGCTTCCAGTAAGCGGTTTCTTCTTTTTGATAGTCGGTAAAATTCAAATAATGTTTTATATTGTTGGCGTCCACCCCGTATAATCCCTCGATATATCTTTCCTCATCGTCGAGAGACGAGCCGATAAGTCCCGCGCTTCTTGCGTATTCATAACCCGGCGTTCCCGGAACGGCCTGAAAATAATTTATGCATATCTCGTAGGGCATATTGGTGTCGTCGGGTATGACCTTTGCGAGGTTTCCGATAGTTTCCGCAATTGTTTCCTCTGTTTCTCCCGGCATTCCTATAAGAAGCAGCATTGTCGTGAGTATACCGTGTCTGAAGCACAAATTTATGGCGTTGAGATTTTTCTCGACGGTGGTTCTTTTTTCCATCACGTCGAGCATTTTTTGAGAGCAGGATTCTATGCCCAAACTGATGGACACACATCCCGCGTCCTTCCATTTTTTTATGACGTCTTCGTCAATGATATCCACCCTTGCGCCGCCCAGCGACCAGTTTACTCTGCGGTTTTTCAGATAGTCGACGATGATGCCGGCCGCTTTTTTGTCCGACCCGAAGTTTTCTCCGTAGAAATTAATGAGCCCGATGTCGCGATTTTTCAGAAGATATTCGATATGTTCTATGACGCTTTGCGGATCGAATGATTTGTATCCTCTTATAAATCTGTGACAGAAGGTGCATTTTCCGACGCAGCCCTTGCTTGCCGCTATGTCCGCTTTTCTTTTTTCGACATTTCCGGGAAAGAACAATCCGAAGAAGCCGGGCAGCTCGTATTTGTTGACGGAGGCGGTAATATTGCGGTATTCGGTTATTTTGGGAAACAGCGCCTCTACGTCGATGAATTTAGACATAAGTTCATAATTCATTTGCAGGAGTTCGTTCTTGCCGCCCTCGGCATAGCCGGTGAAATAAGGTATTCCGTCCGATAGAAAAACAAGCCCCTTGATTCCCGCGAAAACCCGCATATCCGTCAATTTGAAATCCGTCTCTTTGAGTTTGGCTATCAACTCGCTGAATGTCGGTTCGGATTCGCCCGTTACGCAAAAATCTATTTTCGTGCGCTGCGCGACGATAGATGCTATGGCCGACATCTGTCCGCCCAGAACCTGCGCGATGTCCGGAAAATATTTTTTAAGAAAAATCGAAAGTTTTTTCAGGTAGGCGTACGAGTGTGTCAGAACCGCGCTGAAACCGATGATGCGCGGTTTGACGGCGTCGATCCTGTTTTTTATTTCGTCGAAACCGAGAAATTCGGTTTCAAGGTTGATAAACGTTGTGTCGCATCCCAGCGACGGATCCAGTCCCTCGATGACTCTGGACACGCCGATAGGAACGGATTCCGACGTGAAACCGCCGGGCACGGTGAAAATTACTATTTTGACGGCTCGCGTTTCGTTCATTGATTTTTTTGTGCTCCCGCGCCGTACAGTATATAAAATTATACGCGGGGAATACTTCGGAGGATGTGGTGCATTGTGTGCGGGGGGAAAATGGGGTGGCTAACGGGACTCGAACCCGCAACATCTGGATCCACAGTCCAGTGCTCTAACCATTGAGCTATAGCCACCGTTTTTTACGCTGTTTTCCGACGACAAAACCGCTTCGTTTAACCCCTCGTTTTTGGGGGTGGTTTCGAGCGCCGGTGTCCAAAAAGTGTCCAACTGCTTATTTAAAAGTTCAATCGCCTGCCGCTTGAAGTTGGGCGACAGGTGAGAATACCTCAAAGTCATCGTCAGGGTCTTATGCCCCAAAAGTTCTTTGACCGTCATAATGTCTGCGCCCGCCATAACAAGGTGACTTGCGAAAGTATGACGCAAATCGTGGAACCGGAAATTATTTATGCCCGCTTTTTTGACGAGTTGAGAAAACCAGTGAGAAATAGTAAATCTCCGGTATCTTTCGCCGCTTAAATTGCCGAAAACATACGGGTAGTTGTCGCTGTTTCGCGCTCGCCGATTTTTCAGGACATCCGCCAGCGCATCGCTTACCGGGATATAGCGCATCTCGCCGTTTTTCGTATTCTTTACGGTGACTAACTTTCTTGCGAGGTCAACGTCGGCCCATTCAAGATTTGTTATTTCGCTCAGTCGCATACCGGTGTTCACCGCAAAAATGATTATTGATTTGACCGGCTCACGGCATCCGTCCAAAAGAAGTTTCAACTCATCCTTCTCCAGAAACCGCACCCGCTGATTGTTCTCTTTGAAAAACTTCACTTTCTTCACCGGATTTTCCGTCGCTTTGCCCCACTCTATCGCTTTTGTAAACATACCCTTCATACAAGCGAGTTCGTGGTTGACCGTGCACGGCGTGACGCCGTCGTCCAAACGCTTTGCTTTATAATCCTCTATCATCCGGGGTTTTATTTCCGAAAGATATTTCCCCTCAAAAAGGCAGTTAAGCCTTTTCACAGAAACGACATCGCGCTCCCATGATTTTTTGTTTACTTTGGAGTAGCGTCCGAGATATTCTTCGGCCATTTCCTCGAAGCGGATTCTGGGCTGACTTCGCACGTCCAGATATTTGTTCTCGGCGATTTCCACTTTTCTTTTCGCCAGAACCTGATCGGCAAGTTTTTTGCTCGCGCCGATTTTCTCCCTTTTGCGACGGCCCCGGACATAATAATCTATAAACCAGTTACCGTCTTTCCTCGTGAGTCCCATTTGTGCCGCTCCTCGAACATATTCTACAAAATGTCGCTCGATAAATCAATTTTACTGTTTTCCGGAATCTTTTTATCTTCAATCCATCGCTCCAAATCTTTTATGTCGAAGAGCGTCCGCCGTCCGCACTTGACAAACGGTACCCTCCGCTGACACACCCATGAGTAGAGAGTGTTCTTTTTCAATCCCGTGTATTCGGCGGCTTCGTCTATATTGAACAGTCGTTTTTCCATCGTTTTATTTTCCCGGAGCGTCAAGACATTCCATGATATCGTCCGGCTTGTACATTTTTTTCACTTTGATTCCGGTTATTTTACCGTAGAGAATATTGACGACTATTTCACCGAAAAAATCCGCGCCCAGAAAACTCCCGACGAACTCGAGATAAGTTTCGATGGACATCTCTTCTTTTGCCTCGGGCACACTGTAAGGCAGGACTTTTTTCGTCGTCTCTATATAGACGATATTTCCGCAAGTCAGTTTCGCCAAAACATTGCCCATGAGCCCGCGCCCGCAAAACCGGATCAACGCGTTTTTAAATTCCTTCTCCCGTGGTTTCAGGAACAGATTAAAGACGTTTTTCTTCACGACGCTCATCCGGTCGCTCATCGGGTATATCTCTGCCGGGCCGGGCTTTTCCGCCCCTCTCGCATAAACTAAAAAAGGCACTTACCGGTCAAGCTTAAAACTTGACCAATAAGTGCCTTGGGCATCCCCCACAAGCACTTGGGGCGATATCACTGCGTTACTTGCGACCGCCGCGCCTCGCAAATCCGGGCGCCTGCGGCGATGCGATTGCTTTTCAATCCGCATCTGCCGGTGATTCTACCTAAATATCTCGGGCGTTGTCAAGTGACGGATTATATTCGGATGATTTGATATTTTTCATTTGCCCGCTCGTTAGAATTTTATAGAATTACAACTCACCTCTATAAAAGCAGACATGCCCCCAATGCTCGTTGCCTAAACGTGTACGACGAGGCTTTTAGTGATCCGGTATTTTTCATTAGTTTACTTTGGGCAAGCACTATTCGAAAAACGGTGAAAAATATCTTTTCAATAACGCGCCACAATTAGCGTTATACTATCACAAAAAGCGTAGTATAACTATAATAAACCGATTAGTAAGACGGAAGAAGTGCGGCCAGCAATTGATGATTTGTTGCTAAACTTCAGTGAACGGCGGGCACCCAATGAAGCACGCCCTCATACCGTCTTGATTTGAACTCATCTCCAACCGAGTTGTATACGTAACATATAAGTTACATACCGAAAGATGGTATCCCATTGTGCACTTCTCCTTTTCGAAAAAAACGCTTAAAATACAAAAGCGCTTATGGCAATTGCCATGAAAAAGAACCTGACGATAAAACCGGGCAAGGTGAAATTCCGCAAAAAATGGAAGCGCATCCCCGTCGAAAAAGTCATCAGGCCTAAAAAAGAAAAACTCTCCTTGCGCAACAGACGGGATACGAAAATAAAACTCCGCAAAGGGGTTTATGAATAGTCCGGAAATGGCCGGTTCGAGCGTCGAAAAACTCCATTTCTACGAAAAAAATCCCCGTCCGCGCGAACGCCGCCTTCGAGGCGCGGATAAAATCCGAGACAAGACATTTTGCCGCCCGCACTCCGGCGGGAAATAATACAGGAGAATATCCACAATGAAAGTTTTCTTGAAAAAATATTTGCTTTATCTCGTGCGCTGGCAACTCTCGACGCCGATTCTGGCATTTTGCATTGTATGGTTTGCCGCCTTTGGAACGACCCTCGCTTCGGTAATCGCCAATATTATAGGCGGGCTGATATTCTTCTGGGTTGACAGATGGATATTCAGGAAGACGAATATCCTCAAAGGAGAGGTTTGGGAAGTTCAACAGGACATTGTCTGTGTGGATTGCGGAAAACCCGCCGATAGGGGCTATCGACTTGTAAAGGCGTACAACTACGACAGGACGAATGATAAGAGGCCGGAGTTCAGATGTCATGAGTGTTCCCGGCGACAATACGACGAGCAATTTGGAAAGAGAGCCGGAATCGCTGAAAGATAATTTGAAAAAATAATTTTGCCACTCGTCGGAGTATTGTTTATAGTTAAAGAAAAGAGGGAATAATCCTTGCCGCGGCATATCTAATTTTATACAATTAAACGCCTGCGCCTCACTCGGGAAACGGGCTTTCGAACAGACCGGGGGACAACCAATGGACAAGGAAATAATGAAAAACAATCCGGCCGCGGATTACGGCGCGGCTCTTAAGGATATCGCCGCGCTTATCGGCGAGGCCAGAAGGTTCGCCGCCAGGTCGGTCAACGCCGTTATGACCGCCACATACTGGGAGATAGGCAGAAGAATCGTCGAGTTGGAGCAGGGCGGAAAAGAGCGGGCTGGCTACGGCGAGGAGTTGCTGAGCAAACTTGCGGACGATTTGACCAAGCGGTTCGGCAGGGGCTTCGGCGCGGATAACCTTCAAAGGATGCGCGCTTTCTATCTATTCTACCCGTCAGATAAAATTTACGCGACACTGTCGCGTAAATCCGCCGAAGAGAAGTTTTTGCCGGAAAAATCCGCGACGCCGTCGCGTATATCTGATGGAACAAGAAAGTCGCTCTCACTTTCGCTGCATCAAATATCCCTGTGTTTTTCATTGCCATGGTCGGCATATGTCCGGCTCCTGGCGGTAAAAGAGGAACTCGCCCGCGACTTCTACGAAAAAGAGGCCCTGCGCGGCGGCTGGTCCGTCCGTCAACTGGACAGGCAGATAAACTCGATGTTTTACGAGCGCATGGCGCTCTCTAAGAAAAAAGCGGAGATGCTTAAAAAAGGCGCAACCGCAAAATCCGAAGATACCGTAACTCCCGAAGAAGAAATAAAAGACCCCTGCGTGTTGGAGTTTCTGAATCTGAAAGACGAATATTCCGAGAGCGACCTTGAAGAGGCGCTAATCCGGCATCTCGAAAAGTTTCTGCTTGAACTCGGCGGGGACTTCGCTTTCGTCGGCAGGCAGAAGCGTCTTAGAATCGGCAACGAATGGTACAGGGTCGACCTGATTTTCTTTCATCGTAAACTGCGGTGTCTTGTGATAGTCGACTTGAAAATCGGCAAATTCACCCACGCCGATGCCGGTCAGATGCATATGTATCTGAACTACGCCAGCGAGCACTGGGCTAACCCCGGCGAAAATCCTCCGGTGGGTCTCATACTCTGCGCCCAGAAAGACGAAGCGGTGGCAAAATATTCTCTCAAGGACTTGCCCAACAAAGTCCTCGCTGCCGAATACAAAATGACACTGCCCGATGAAAAACTTCTCGCCGAAGAGATTGAAAAGACGAGGAAAATGATGGAGGGGCGGGAATGAGGCAGGGAGAACAGAAGTTGGTTAAAATAGCCCGGTAGAATATCTTATGGGCTTCATAATAATTTATATCACCAACCCCGACGTGAAAACCTCCAAGAAAATCGCCTCACACCTCCTCAAGAAACGACTCATCGCCTGCGCCAACTTCTTTCCGATAGAAAGTTCCTATTGGTGGAAAGGAAAAATCGAAACCGCCCGCGAAGTCGTCGCCATCGTCAAGACGAAAACCTCCAACTGGCCGAAAGTAAAATCCGCCGTCGAGAAACTCCATCCCTACGAGACGCCATGCATAATGAAAATCCCGGTCCGGGCGAACGCCGCTTTTGAGGGGTGGATTGAGTCGGAGACGAGATAGGTTAAATATGGGGAAGTGTCACATATTTAACCGCCCGAAACACGGCGGCACACCTCTGATTTTCCGTCTTTGTGTTCCTTAGAAAAAAACCGGTATTTTTTTGTATACTACCCTTGACCCATCCACTCACCACAAAAACCAAAAGGCGGGACCTTATGAGCGACAAAAAAAGCACCAAGAAAAACCGTTCCGCGATGAACGGCCTCTCTCCCGACATTAAAACCGAAAAAATCTCTCAATTAAAACAAATCCTCCCCGAAATATTCTCCGAAGACAAAGTAGACCCAGACAAACTCAAACTTGCACTCGGCGACTCGCTCGACACCGACGATGAGCGCTACCACCTCGACTGGGCGGGCAAGTCCGAGGCATTCAGAGCCATACAGACGCCCACATCCGCCACCCTCGCGCCCGCCCCCGAAGAGTCCGTCAACTTCGACGCCACTCAAAATGTTTTTATCGAGGGAGAAAACCTCGAAGTCCTCAAAACCCTCCAGAAATCCTACCACGGCAAAATCAAGATGATTTACATAGACCCGCCCTACAACACAGGCAACGACAGTTTCATTTATCCCGACAAATTTTCCGAGTCAAAAGACGAATATCTCAAACGGATAGAAGACAAAGACGAGTCCGGCTATCTCTTAAAAGAAGGGTTCTTCCGCAAGAACTCCAAAGAAAACGGTCATTATCACTCGAACTGGCTCTCGATGCTCTACCCGCGGCTTTTCCTCGCCCGCAATCTCCTGCGCGACGACGGCGTAATATTCGTCTCCATAGACGACAACGAAGTCCACAACCTCCGCCTAATGATGAACGAGATTTTCGGCGAGGAGAATTTTATATCTCAGTTTATATGGAATTCATCAACCGGTGGTGGAATAAGAAGTAAGTATGTTAATCAGAGTCACGAATACTCCGTTTGTTATGCAAAGAATATAGATAATTTGCCGATGTTTTATGCTGAATTATCGTTAGAAGCCGTCAAACAGTACAACAAAAAGGATAAAAAAGGCATTTACCGAGAAAAAGATTTCGCGTGGAGAAATGAAGGGAATAACCCCAATCAAAAATATTTCATTACTTGTCCGGATGGAAGTATGGCAAAACCTAAGGAAGGTTATTTATTTAGATTTATAAAAGAAACATTTGAAGCAGCGTTGAAAAAAGACATGGTTGTTTTTAAAGAAACTAACACAAGCCCTCTAATAGATAAAAATGACAATAAAGCAAGGTATAACATTTACATTAAAAAATATTTGGGCGATGGCACTGGGGCGCCTACATCTTTAGTCCCCAAAGATATTGTGGGTATATCCAATATCGGAACAGAAGAGATAAAAGATTTATTTGATAAAGATGTTTTTAATAACCCCAAATCTACGAGATATCTTAAATATTTAATAAAAGTGGGATCAAAAAATGAAGAACTTATCCTCGACTTCTTTGCAGGCTCTGGCACCACCGCCCACGCAGTTCTCGACCTGAACAAAGAAGACGGAGGAAACAGAAAGTTCATCTGCGTTCAACTCCCCGAAAAAACCGACGAGGACTCGGAAGCATACAAAGCCGGCTACAAAACTATCGCCGACATATCCAAAGAGCGCATCCGCCGAGTCATCAAAAAAATAAAAGAAGAAGAAAAGCAATTGAAACTCGACAAGAAAGAACTGGATTTGGGCTTCAAAGTATTCAAACTCCAGCCCTCAAACTTTAAACTCTGGCGCGGCGACACAATCGAAAACGGCGCCGATCTCGAAAAGCAATTAGACAACTTCAAATATCCCGTCAAGCCCGCAGCCGTCCAAACGAACATCCTCTGGGAACTCATAATCAAATCCGGCTACGACCTCACAACCAGAATCGAAAAAAAGAAAACCGCCGACGGCAAACCCTACTACTCCATAGCCGACGGAGAAACCATAATCGCCCTCGACAAACTCGACGCCAAAACCGTAAAAGAAATCATAAAACAAACCCCGAAAAAACTCATCACCCTCGACACATCCTTCGACGACAATGACCAACTCAAGACCAACACGGCTCTGCAACTAAAGGATGCGGAGATTGAGTTTAGGGTGGTGTGAAACAAATCCTTACAAATAGCAATATTGAGTGGCAAAAATGAAAGTGAAAGACATTAAAAAAATTTTAAGTCGTCTTTTAACAGATGAATTAAGATACAGAAGTTTTGATTATGGTACTTTTGATGAGTATTCTAAAAAATATAAGCCCCTGTACGAGTTTACCATCAGTTTTCACGGAACGCCTAAAATACAAGAAAATCCTCAGCAATATAATCCCATAGGTTGTAATTATGAGGGATTGAATAAATTATATTCGCAAGTTAATGAAAGACAAAAAAACGTTATTATTAAATATTTAGAGGCCAGTTTAAATTTTGATGTGGCAACTGGTTATCATAAGTTGCTCTTGGCATTTTTAATTCGAAACCATTTTTGCGATTTGGTTTTAAGCAAAATACTCAATAAAAAACATAATAATTTAGATGTTCAAGCTATCAACGATTTGGTGTTCATTGTAAGGTTTGAGCACAATAAGTTACCAGATAAATTTCTGAAGATATTGGCTAAATATATAAACAAAAGAAACAATATAGCAGACGTAAAATTGAAGGAATCGCTACGGATTTTGGGGCTTGTCATAGATCAGATAGAACATTTTAGAATTATTCATTTCTTGGTAGAAGATGAAAACTATGAAATAGTCAAAGATGCAGAAAAAGTGTTGTCTTATTTTGAAAAGTACAAATTTAAAAAAGATTTTACTGAGGCATTAAAGGAAATTGAAAAACGAATAAATAGCCTTGGCACTAAATTCGATTTCAAGCATTCGTGCGATTTAATTAGAAGCTTGTTGGAGAATTTTAATGTGGAGTTGGCTGAGAAGATATCCATAAAAACTAAAGTTCCACCTTCTATAGGAACCAAAAATAGAAATCAAGAAGCATTAAACTATTTGGTTAAAAATGGAGTCAATTTCCTCGCACAAAAAGAAATTGATTTATGTAGTAAACTTTATGGGTTGCTTTCAGATAAATCCGGACACAGGCTTTTTTCAGACAAAGAGTATGCGCGGGTAGCTAAAAACTATACGCTTGAATGGTGCTATATGTGTCTGACAATTTTGGATAAGTATTTATAACAATTCGATAGAATATTCGAGAGCGGTTTTGATGCTTCCATAGAGCGGTTCCTATTTTCTGCATACTTAAAGACGTGAGTGTGGAGTTTCGGGTGGTGTGAATAACATAGAAACAAGTGAGGAGAAATGGTCCGCCGCTATTACAGCTTAAGAACCAAACCCGGGAGCATCACCCTTGAGGAACTCTACCGCAAGATTCAGAATCTGTATCTCATGTTTCGCAATAAGGATTATTTCAAAAAGAAAGCCGGTATCACAGAGTTTCATTTTCCCGATACAATTCAACACGAAGCGGCGGTCGCCCTTACTTTTCAACCATTCCCTATTGCAAAGTGGTCATCGGATGACATCACAGAAGACCATATTTTTGACACCCTTGAATTCCTCTATGACTATGCTTCCAAACCAGGGGAATTGACTGATATGACGACGGACACAGGATATAACTACCGCGATTACGGTGATTATGATGACGAAGCAGGGCAAAAAGAATTCAGGGATAAGGTCAATGCGTTTCTCGCCGACTACAAGACCGGATTTGAGTTGACCAAAGACGGCATTGTTTTGGCGTTGGGAACAGGCGGACTTCAACATATATTGGATGCAGAAATCATTCCTTACGATGAGATAAATGTTGATAGCAAGGTTCGAAATGCAATTTCAAAATGGCGGAACCGCCATTTGTC
The DNA here is from genome assembly GCA_002841695.1 of Elusimicrobia bacterium HGW-Elusimicrobia-1. Classification (NCBI taxonomy): domain Bacteria; kingdom Pseudomonadati; phylum Elusimicrobiota; species Elusimicrobia bacterium HGW-Elusimicrobia-1. Next base: position 39,327 of record PHAN01000010.1, read on the forward strand.
CCTGTCAGAAAAAAAGAACGCCATACAAGAACTTGCCGATGTGTTTGAGTGGCTCAAAGATACCCAAAATCTCGGCAGTGTATTGAAGATAAAGGATGAATCGATGATATTTAACATTGCAAACAATTTTGGTATTCGCCACCACAATTCGCTACAAAAAACAAACTATGACCATACGATTTGGTACTCATGGATATTCCATTTCTATTTAGCGACTTACCACGCCACTATTCGACTATTGCTCAAGAAAGAAAAGTCTAAATTAAAAGTATAATTTATGAAACTCCATTCCGACCTAAACAGTAAAATAATAAAAACATAGAATGGCCAAACACCACATCTTCATCAGTGGCTCACAGAAGGAACTCGGCGCGGAGCGGCGGGCGGTGAAGGATTCCATCCTCGGCGATGTTCTTCTTTCCGAATATTTCGACGTCTTCCTGTTCGAAGACGCTCCGGCGAAGGGCCGCCCGGACGAGACGGCATATCTCGACGAAGTCCGCAAGAGCGATATTTATATCGGCATTCTCGGCGACAGATACGGCGCCGCCGGCAAGAATAAAATCTCTCCGACGGAAACGGAGTTTCACGCGGCAAAAGCCGGCGACAAAGACATACTCATTTATATCAAAGGCGCGGGCGCCAAGGACAAGAACCGCGAATTGGGCGTACAGAAACTTATCAAAGAAATCAAGAATCCCGCGGCGGGATATTGTTATCGCCGGTTTGATTCCGTCGAAGAACTGACAGGGCTTGTTTACGAAAGTTTGATTAACTTCTTAAAGGAAAAAGGCGACATTGGCCGCGCCGAGTTCGACCGCCGCATCTGTGACGGCGCCGGATTTGCCGATATAGACGATGAAAAAGTCAAATGGTTTTTGAATGTCGCCCGCCGGATGAGGAATTTCCCGCTGGGGTTGAACTCCACTACGCAGGAAGTTTTCACTCATCTGAAACTTTTCAAGGACGGCAAACTCACCAACGCCGCGGTTTTGCTGTTCGGCAAAGAGCCGAGGAAGTTTTTCGATCAGGCCAACGTCAAATGTATTCAGTTGCCGAGCACCGAGGTCGAAAAACCTTTCGTGTCATATCAGATTTACGACGGGAATCTTTTTGAGCAGGTGGACAAAGCCGTCGGCTTCGTGCTGGACATTCTCAAGTTCCCCGTGATTCAGCAGGAGCACACTACGGCGGTCGCCCGTCCCCGCGAAATACCGGTTTTTGCGATCCGCGAGGCGATAGTCAACGCCGTCGCCCACCGCGACTATAACGCCAAATCGTCGGTTCAGGTTATGGTCTTTCTCGACCGTGTGGAAATCTGGAATTCCGGCTCATTGCCCATTCACCTTAAAATAGACGACCTCAAAAAACCGCACGGCTCTCACCCGTCAAACCCGCTATTCGCTTCGGCGATGTATCTTGCCGACTACATTCAGCAGGCGGGCTCCGGGACTTTGGAGATGCTCAAGCAATGCAAAGAGCACGGCCTTCCCGAGCCGCAGTTCGTGTCGGTGCGGAATCTTGAGTTTAAAACCATTTTGGCAAGGGATTTATTCACGGAAGACGCTTTGTCGCGGATGGGTTTGAACGAGCGGCAGTTGAAAGCGGTCAAGTATGTCAAGCAAAATGGGCGCATCACGAATACCGAGTATCAACGAGTTTTGACGGTCAGTAAACGACAGGCGACAAATGACCTTAATGAACTTGAGAAAAAAGAAATACTAAGTCGTTTCGGTAAAACCGGCAGAGGGACATTTTACACCCTAAGGGGCACTAAAGGGGCAAAAGGGGCACCAAAGGGGCATTAAAGGGGCAATTTTGCATTTCAATAAGTGAACCGCAACCAATCTTGCGTCTCGCTTTTGGCTCAGAATGAGACGCAAATAGTTTTGTTAATATTTAGTGAGACGCAAGAATGAAACTCCACTTCGACCCGAACCAGCGATACCAGATTGAGGCGATAAACTCTGTCGTCGACATCTTCGAGGGCCAGCCGCTAAACAAGAGCGATTTTGAGTTTTCGCTCAAACCCGCCGCGGGCGGACTTTTCTTCGGCGAAAACGGCGTCGGCAACAACCTTATTCTCTCCGAAAAACAGATTCTCGAAAACCTCCGTGTCGTTCAGGCAAAAAACGGCATCAGGCAGTCGAAGGAACTCGACGGGATGAACTTTTCCGTCGAGATGGAAACCGGAACCGGCAAGACATACGTCTATCTGAGAACCATTTACGAACTAAATAAAAACTACGGCTTCAAGAAGTTCATAATAGTCGTGCCGAGCGTCGCCATTAGGGAGGGCGCGCTCAAAAACCTTGAAATCACCGAGGAACACTTCCGCTCTCTCTACGGCAAAACCCCGGCCAATTACGAGGTCTACGACGCCGCCAAGGTGTCGGGCATAAGAAACTTCGCGCTCAGCAATTCCGTTCAGATTCTCGTCATAAACATCGATTCATTCGCCAAAGATATAAACATAATGAACCGCCCCAACGATAAACTCAACGGAAGAAAACCCGTGGAGTTTCTACAGTCGGTCCGGCCTGTCGTCATCGTGGACGAGCCGCAGAATATGGAGACCCAAATAAGAAAGGCCGCCATAGCGAACCTGAACCCTTGCTGCACTCTCCGCTATTCGGCCACGCACACCAATCTTTACAATCTCGTTTACAGTTTGAATCCCGTCAACGCCTACGATATGGGTCTCGTCAAACAAATCGAGGTGGACTCGGTTCTGACGGAGAATGATTTCAATCGTGCGTTCGTTCAACTTGAAAGCGTCTCCTCGACGAAAACCAGGACATCGGCGAAAATACGCATAGACATTAACGGCAAAAAAGGCGTTGAGCGAAAAATCGTGACCGCAAAAGTCGGCGACGACCTTTATGAATTATCGAACAAAAGAGAGAACTACAAAACCGGCTATATCGTCAACGAAATAGATGTTTCCAATCAATGCGTAACCTTTTCGAGCGGCGATATGCTTCGCGTGGGCGACTCGCGCGGCGGTCTGCGCGACGAAGTGATGAAAGAGCAGATGCGAAAGACCGTCGAAGAGCATTTTCAGAAGGAAAGAAAGTACAAAGAAAAAGGTGTCAAGGTACTTTCGCTTTTCTTTATAGACCGCGTGGCAAACTACCGCGCCTACGACGACGCCGGCAATTCTCAAAAGGGAAAGTTCGCGCTATGGTTTGAAGAAATATACAAGGCGCTCGCCGAAAAAGAAGCGTTCAAGGGTGTGATTCCATTTGACGCCGGCAAAGTCCATAACGGATATTTCGCCCAGGACAAAAAGGGGATTTTCAAGGACTCGTCGGAAAACCGCGAAACGCAGGCCGACGACAACGCCTATCATTTGATAATGAAGGACAAAGAAAAACTCCTCGACCCCGCTAATTCTTTGAGGTTCATATTCAGTCACTCGGCATTGAGAGAGGGCTGGGACAACCCGAATGTATTTCAGATTTGCACGCTCAACGAAACCCGCTCGGAGCTAAAAAAACGTCAGGAAATCGGCCGCGGTTTGCGGCTCTGTGTCAACCAGAACGGCGACAGGATACTCGACAAGAACGTCAACATTCTGACCGTAGTGGCGAACGAAAGTTACGACGACTTCGCGTCCAAACTCCAGAAGGAAATCCAGGAAGATTGCGGCGTGGAGTTTACCGGCAGATTGAAAGACAAGCGTGACAGAAAAAAGGTTTCGCTGCGGAAGGGTTACGAAGCCGACGCAAGGTTTATCGAACTCTGGAACAAAATCAAGCACAAGACGACTTATAATGTCGAATATGAAACCGCCGAACTGATTAAGAGGGCTTCGTCGGCGATAAACAAGATGCCGGCGGCGCGCGCTCCCGTCATAAAAAGTGTTAAAACACATTTGGAGATGCTTCGTGAAGGTGTCGGCGGAAAGCAGGTCGGCATAAGCATAAGAGAAGCGTACGACACAAGTATCGAGGTGCCCGACATTCTCGGATATATTCAGGGTAAAACCGACCTCACGCGCTCGACGATACTCGATATTTTGAAAAAATCCGGACGCCTCGGCGACGCGCTCAAAAACCCGCAGTTGTTTCTCGATATGACCGTCGCCGAAATCAAAAACATTCTCAACGAAATGATGGTCGACGGCATCAAATACGAGAAAATCGGCGGTCAGGAATACTCGATGATGTTATTCAAGGACGTCGAAATAGAAAGTTACATAGGAAATCTTTACAAAGTCAAGAATCAAGACAAGACCATCGCCGACCACATAGAAATCAGTTCTATGTCGGAAATAGAAAGAAAGTTTGCCGAGGACTGCGAGAACACCGAAAACGTGGAGTTTTTCTTCAAACTTCCGCGCGGCTTCAAAATAAAGACGCCGCTCGGCGATTACACCCCCGACTGGGCGTTGATTTTCAAAAACGAAAAGAAACTCTACTTCGTCGCCGAGACCAAGGGCTCGCTCGACAAAATAGACCTTCGCGGCGGAGAAAACCTCAAAATCAAATGCGGCGCGGCGCACTTCAAAGAACTCCCCGGCGTGACTTTCAAAACGGCGACGAAACTTGAGGATTTGCTCTGATGTGTGAAAGAATCTAAGGCGGAGGTGGAAGAAATGGCAAAACTTGGAAGGTCAATTAAAGGTCACGCAGCTCTTAAAAGAAAAGCCAAAAAAATGGGCATAATAATCTCGAAAGGGAAATTCGGCAGAGTCGCCAGTTTCCACGCACCAAGAAAAAAGAAATAGATTATTTACACTATTCGAATATTTCCAAAGCGTTATGCCCGATTGCGTATGCCATTGTAGCCGCCGGGAATAGGCCTGATTTTGCCCTTGTAACGGACGAATCATTTGGGAAAATCCTTGCCATCTCAAATCCCCCCTCATTCCCCCTTTAATAAAGAGGGACAAGCGAGGGATTTTCTACAAAGCCCAGAAAAACAGGTAAAAGTTAAAAAATACGAACACCAAATTGACCAGATGGTTTATAAATTATACGACATAACCGAAGATGAAAAAAATTGTAGCAGGATAAAATATGTTTTGTGGGCGATAATTGGTAAGCAAGAGAAGAAAAAAAGTTAAGTCTGATTGCGCAAATAACATATAAAGCAAAGGAAGATTTGTTATGGTTGATATAAAACAAATGAAAAAATATGTTCAAAAATATTCTGTTGAGCGTAATCAGCCCTGCTTATGTGGGAGTGGCAAGAAATATAAAAAATGCTGTGAGCCGTATATTGATGAAAGACAAAAAAATATTTCCAAAACTCCTGATTATGATGATTTAGCTATTAAATACTTAAATAAGAAACAATATGCTGAGGCAGAACTATATTTTAGAGCACATTTAACGCAATATATAATATGGTATAACGAGCAAACAAAACCTTTTTATAAAGAAGAACCTGAGGCCGCAAAAGATATCTATCTAATCGATATTGATGCAATCAATGAAATTGCTGATTTTCTTGTTAAAGCATTGTATCGGCAAAATAAAATCAAAGAAATACACCATTTATATGAGAACTTAGTTGATATTATTGATAACTCTGTATATCGTTTTTATATTGATACGCAAAGGGCATATTGGCTTGATTATGACAAAATGAATGATAAAGCAGTACTAATTATGGATGGATATTTAAACAAAGAACTTGATGAAATACCATTGACGTATCTCGGTATAAAGTCATTAGTGTTTTATTTGTATTTTTTACATTTGAGATTACCAGCTGTCACTTCTTTCAAAATATTAGATAAATTACTCAGAGTAGCTGAAGACTATTACTCTATGTTATATTTTTTAACTCAAAAGGCAAGGATTGCTTTCATGCATAATGATACTAATTTGGCTAAAACAAGCGCTGAACAACTCTTAAAAGAATTACGGAAAATTTCATCTGCGGATATAAGTAATTCACGAGAAGTGTATGCTTTATTGCCCGATACATACCAAATGGTTGCCATAATTCTTAATGATGATAAATACTATCGAAGTCTAATAGAGATATGTGAGCAGAATATTCTAAGATATCGGGAAGATAAGAAATTTTTAGCATCTCAATACCATGCAATAGGGCAAGCATATACTAGTTTAAAAAAACTTGATAAAGCCAAAGAATCTATTTTAAAGTCACTAGCATTAGATAAAAGAGATGAATACCAATTAGACCTTGTAAAAGTATTTTTGAAATTGGAAGAACAAAAAAGTGCATTAAAAGTACTTAATGAAATTAAGTACGATAAATTAGAAGAGAATTTAAAGATTGATTATTTATCGTACTTTGTTGATGTGGCTTTAACAAATAAGGACAAAAATATTGCTGTCCAAACCGAGAAGAAATTAGCAAATTTACGAATAGTCATTCCATATTTTCAGATGATGACAAATGATTTTCGTTCCTTGCTATTAGATTTTATTTGTGGTAAATATGGAAATGATACGTTGATTATTCGCTTGAAAAAATTTGCTGCAAGAAACTTAATATTACAACCCAACTTCTTTGGAATTGGTATTAACCTCAATGAAATATTGGTGCCTAAAGATAAAGGGGAAAATGGGAACGCTTTACATTTTTAGATTTGAAAACTTGAAAAAATAATTTTGAGAAAATATTATTAAAAATCACTTAAAATATGATCCAACTTCCAAATACCAATTTATTTATCGGTAATATAAATGATCTTCGCAATGCAAACGATCAAGATTGGGCTTTCGTAGTCCGCTTTTACTTCTTATACGGACTGCATAATATATGTTAGGCGTATCAAGGAGCCAGTGTGCCGAACACCAGAGCTGAAGCCTTGCGTGAGATACTTGACGATCTTGCAGCCTTTGAACTTGACCTAAACGCCTACTACGGCGATGCCGAACCCCAAGGCGTTTACGACAGCGTTCTCTCGGGCAAGATCAACAGCCTGCGCGCGTTCTGCCAAACACTGGGCTGGTCCGAACTTGTGGCCCATATGCAAGGTATGACACCGCTTCAATGTAACGCCGTTGAGTCCTTGGGCCGTATCAAGGGGTTCGTCATTCCAGAGGCACGCAGACTGCTCGCGGTATCCGACATTGAGAGCCCGCCTAGCCCAACACAGTGGTTCTGGCAGTTCGTGCATCCAAGAATATGCGCTCTCGCGCGTCCACGATATGAGGCCGGGTTCTTCGGCGACGCAGTCGAAGCGTCGTTCAAGGAGGTCAATGACGCCGTGAAGCGCATTGTCCGCGAGTCCGATGGACGAGAGTTGGACGGCGCCAGTCTAATGAGCACAGCCTTCTCGCCACAGAATCCGGTCATTCGCCTTACGGAGCTATTGACCGAGACGGACCGCGGCATCCAACAGGGATACATGCAGATAATGGCCGGGTCCATGACGGGCATCCGCAATCCGAAGGCTCACGAAAACCTGAATCCAGATAGCTCGAAGGCGTTACATATGATCTGCTTGGCAAGTCTGCTCATGCACAAGATTGACGAACGCATCTGAGGGCGTGCCAAGTGAAAGATACGCCTAACCCTTCCATCGAGCGGACAGCCCGCGGCAAGCCGCGGTCTGCCGCTCATGTCAAACGTTCGGGATACTAATAATGAAAAGAATTCTGTTGTCTATCTTGCTCATCGGTGTCGCAACCCCATGTTTTGCCAAGGCGTACTATGCTGGAAAGAAGGAGATGATACAGAAAGCCGAAGTCATTGCCATCGTCAATATCACAAAGGTACAAGAGACAGAAAAGAAGGGGAATCACTGGACATACCGCCAGAAAGTATTAGGCACCGTGGAGCGTTGCCTGAAGGGGAATGCAAAAGGAGAGATCGAAATCTACGGGATGGAAACTTTCATCTGTGCCCAGTGTCGTTATGAGGCGGGACGATTCATCCTCTTCCTCCGGAGGGAAAAAGGGTTCTGGGTGGGCTCTAACTGGCATCTTGGTATTCGCTCAATTGCAAAAGATCAGGTTCAGTGGTTCAAGGGTGGTGAGAACCGTTTCGAGATGATGGGAACGCCTCTTGCTGACGTCGTTGACGAAATTGGCGCTGTCGTGAAAGAGCAGAAAAAGGGAACGCCTAACAAACCGGATGCAGGCGACGGCAAATAGCCGCGCCTGATCCGCAACGTTAGTCTCGGGAAAAATATGAAACTGAACCCCGGTCACTTTATGCTTGCCGTCATTACGGCGATGTTTATAGCCGTAAACGCCAAAGCGGATCTTGAAGAACTTGATCCCGATGTGCAAGATAGACAACTTGCCATGGCCGAGGAGTTGTACATTAAAAAAGACGTAAATGGCCTGCTAAAACTCCTTAGAGATTCACACCTCTTCATCAAGACGGATGTTGCACTCAAGTTGGGACGACTTGGTGCAAGAGAATCCTTGGCGAACCTTCGGGAATACGACGAACACTACTCTCGCTTTGCATGTATGCCATCCGGCGAGTTTGGCGTCGCAATCATTCTCATTGAAAATAAAACTCCGGACAGCCAAAAGAAAGCCCTGCTTGCCATCGCCACGGAAACTGGTAACAAGACAAAGCACACACACAGCGTTATCAACGCAGCAGGAAGAGAACTCAGCAGGTTCGAGGGCGATGATGTTATTAGCGCATTAGCGGATGTCAATACATATGGTGCTCAACATACAGTGCTTACGCTTCAATGCAAAAAGTTATCTACGTCAGATGCCATTGCAAAATGCATTACTGTCTTGGAAACTCACCAGACCCCACAGAAAGCCGAAGCTGCTCAATATCTTCTTGCAACTTTTGGCAGCAAAGCAGAATTGCCAGTCCAAGCACTGAAGGCCCGAATGGAAAAGAAAATAAACCCCACGGATCCGACTTTCACAATACCCAAGACGATAATAAATCGTTGCAATCGTATTCTGGAAAAGATTAAAGAGAAAGAATAGGTTAACCAATTACTGCACCCGAGCAAAATCGCAAGCGGTTTGGACAGGCGAGTTCTATCGTTAGTAACTCCAATGGAAACGAAGACACAAGCTTTGAATCGGCTATTCACTAGATGGATACGGACCTATCCGCAAACGGCCCACGACGGATTTCATCGAGATGGAATTATTGCCGAGAGGGAGTTCGCACGGCAACCTAACCGTATCCTTTTCGTTCTTGCCGAACCCAATAGCACCGGCGGTCGCTTCGTTCGTTATCGAGGCGCTGATCTTCGAAAAGTCTTTGGGGAGGAAAAACTTAACAAACCCTTAACACGGAATCTTGGGCTTTGGACTCAAATGCTTCTGGATGGCTCATCAAGATATCACGTCTTGAGCCCCAGCAAGTCGCAGGTTCAAATTCGGCGGATCGCGATAATGAATCTTAAGAAATTTAGCGGTTCAGGCAAGGCGGATTATGCTGGCATTGGCCTTCATGCTTGGCATGATCGTGCTTTCATTCGGCGACAGGTTGCCATAATTTCTCCGAACCTTATCATAACTTGCGGCGAGAGAATTCATAAGGTTTTCGGTGCTGTAATGCATGATAATCGGTTCTGGTCAACTGAAACCAGTTGGAAATGGAACGTGGCGCCAGTTGAGAATGTTCAACATCCAGCGACGCGCGGTAGAAATACTCTCCCAGCATTTCGTCGTTTACGCGAAATCGCCCGCAAAAATCGGGTGCTAACAACGTGTTCCAGCCGACTGTAAAATGTAATTGAAAACTGCCTCCCTGAAGGTAAAGTTGCCCTTACCCATGGAGTAAAATACTCCCGATTGAAGCGGCAATACGTGCGGCGGGAGGAAGGATGGATAGGATACAGGAATTTGGGCAGCTAAAACACGAGAGTCAGCCCGGCTTGAAACGGCATTTGATTCTGCTATAATCGTCAATGGCCGGGCGGGGTCAGTTTTCGATTACAACGGGGGCAAGATTCGGTTACATTGTACACTGGTATTCATTCTCCACTATGAACTCCAAATACAAATCAATGCAGCGTAGCAGCACTGCTCTGCTGTGCTCAATCGGATGAAAGAAAAAAGCCCTAAAGGACGAGAGTGCACCCGATTTGTCCGACAAAAGCGACTGCCGAGTTAATGGCAGTTATAAGCAATGCGCAGAAACAAATAAAAGAAAGCTTGAAGAATCTGCAAAAGTAATCTCGGGGTATGGGCAAGAAGGAGGATGATGATGGGTTCAACACGATACCACACAAGTCAATCTGCCGAATTTTTTGTTTACTCACAATTGCACAGATTAGAACTCAATGCTGTAATTACTTTAGGAAATGCAAAGGCCGTAGACATATTAGTTTATACACAAAGTAAAGAAACCCTAAAATTCGATGTTAAAGGGCTGAAAGTTAATAATTATTTTCTCGGCCTTAATGATTCAATCTGTGATAAATGTTTCTTTTACTGTTTTGTAATCCTCGGTAAAGATCCCACAGTCATGCCTATTGTCGGCATTGTGCCGTCCGATAAGTTGAAATTAATCTGTAATTATTGGAAAAGCAAAAACACTAAAAAAGACTATTCTGTACCTTCAAAGACAATATCTTATCTTCTGGCTAAAGAGTACGAGAAGGCGGCAGATTATATAATGAATGTTGTAAAATCAGACCAGGGATTCAAGGAAAATAAAGTTCTGTATGACCATATAAAAAACAAGGTGATTGTAAAAGATTTGGCACTAAAGTATAATAGTGTCAATGAAACTTGAAACCTTTGAGTTCGTCGGAAAAAGCG
>PHAN01000011.1 GCA_002841695.1 Elusimicrobia bacterium HGW-Elusimicrobia-1
TCTACTGGTCCACGCCGACGGCTCTGACGTTATCGCAGGGCACAAGAAACTTCAACGCCACGCTTCTTACCGCGGCGACTTATCATTACATAAGAGCGGAAACCCAGCTTTATGAGGACGGCACTTCTTCGATATTTACCGTCGAAAGTGAGGCGGGTTATCCGATGAAACTCGCTTTCACGACACCCGCCCGTCATCTTATAGCCGGCACCACCATACAATTCGACGGCTCCGGTGTTCCATCATCCACGACGACCGTCCCTGCCCGCGGCGGCGATATGACGATAACGCAAAACGGCGATTTCGCGCCCGCCTTCATGACAGTGGAAATACGCGATGCCTACGATAATGTCGCCGTCTCGACGGAAAACGTAGTCGTGAGTTTTTCCGCTCCCTATTCGACGAATACTTACGGCATTACAAATCCTGTGCCGCCGGACAATCCTGCGTGGCAGTCGATATCAGGAGGCAACTATGCGAACATGCTGATTCCCGCCGGCAATACGACCGCCTCGTTTTATTTCTTCGAAACCGCGGCGGGTACCGTAGCGATAAAAGCGGCGGCTAAGACGGCATCCAACAGAGAATTTCAACCGTCTCAACAGGACAATTTTGTAACGAACGCACCGCCGAGTTATTTCACCATTCATCATAATTTTACTTCGGCAAATCCACTCTCGGTCAACACGACCGGACAGCTTACCGTAAAAGTCCGCGATAGATACGGCAACCTCGCAAGCGGAAGCGATGTCAACGGACAATATTACACGGGAACGATATTATTGAGTCATAACGGCACAAGCGGCAAGGCGATTCTGGAAGATGCCATAAGCGGGGCGACATATTATACATTCACGCAGTCGGATGCGGGGGTATATGCGAACTTGCGGATTTCGGACCAGATTCAGGAAACTTTGAAAGTCAATGTAACCGACTACGCGACGGAGCATCTTCCTCCGGGCGACCCGGCCAAGATAGTCGGTTACACTAACGATACGGACCGCGACCTGCCTGTCCGCTCCGATGGAAATGTCGTAACGGCGGGCGTCATTGTAACGCCCGAAGATATGGCGCCGGAGCATCCTCTTAGTCCGACTAAACAAACATTGCGCGAAGGCAGTATTTACGAATATAGAACTATGCTTCTGCAGGGCGACGGCGAGACCGACGAAAAACCCTCGCCGTTCCCGATGATGCGACTTAATATGAGAACGCGGCCCGCCGGCACAACTCAAACTTCGACAATAACGCAGATAAGAGTTGACAAACTCGGCACGTCGTCGTCGAGCGCCGTCACTGAACTCGCCCTTTACAGGGATGATAACAACAACGGTAAGTTCGACGGAGAATTATATTCGGGCGGTCCTTCGGCTGACGTTCTTGTGAAAACCGGAGAGTTTAACGAAAGCGAGCAGGCGTGGTATTTTACGGGTTTGAATGAGGTGATAACCGCCTCGCAAAAGAATTACTTTCTGACGGCGAGAATATCCAAAACCGCCGAGCCCGGCGAAACCGTCGGTTTGCGTATAAGCAGTTACAGTTATATAACGACTTCACCGGGAACCGCGATAAAAGTCGCGTCGAGCAATTTTTCGATGAGAACCGCGACTTCGACTATTATGGAAGAAGAGGGAAAGGTCTACGCCGTCTCTGAGGATATAGCGGCGTGGTTTGAAGTCGATATGGGAACGTGGACGACATTGCGCAAAAACAATTATATCTATCAGGGTTACCCCTTTGCGGGCATGTTGAAAATATCAATGTGGACGCCATACTTCAAGGGGTGGCTGCAACAAATCCGCGTCACAAGAATAGGCACCGGCAGTGATTCGGATATCGTCGGTTGCGCCGTATATATGGACGACAATAGCGCGGGGGAACCTTCCGGCGGCGACGGCATATTTCAGCCGGCTCTTGATACGCGAATTTCATCGTGGACGACCTTCGGCGCTGAGGGTACCGCGCTCGTCACACTGAATACTACGCAGCTTATAGACACGACGACGAGGCAATTTTTTATAGCGTACAGAATAAACGATTCCGCTGTTCCGGGCACTACTCAAGGCGCAAGAATCTCCGATGCAAATCATCTGGTTCTCTCTGTGGGAAACATACAGCCGACGCCTTCTATGATTTCGTCGCTTGTGTCCGTAGTTGCTACCACTGACAGAGTGAATCTTCTTGACTTTAACAAGGCGGCGCCGAATAATTTCTCTGTTTCCAGCGCTGCCGTTCAGGGCGACGTTAACTGTGTAATGGCGCGTCTTACGATGGGGACTATGGAAAGAACGGCCATCTGGCGCGGCCTTAAAATAGACAGAGGAAATACCGAAAAGAAAAACAAACCTTCCGATGTCGCCGATATAAAACTCTGGCGCGATGTTAATGGAAATGGCCTGTTAGACCCGTATATAGACCAGGTTGTGTCGTCTATCGATAAAGCCAATACATTTCCCGTCTCATTGCTCGCGCAGCCCGTCGGGCCGGCGGACACTTTTATAAAAGTAACAGACATAACGACTTTCATTCCCGATTCCGGATTATTTCCGCTTGTGCCGGGCCGTCTTATCCTGGGGGATGGTTCCGAGAATCAGGAAGTCGTGATATACAAAGGGATTAACGTCTACGATAATACTTTCACGGATATTGAGCGCTCGGCTACACCTTTGAGTTTTTCGACGGGAACTGTCGTTTCGGGACAGGCGATTATCAGAATACTCGGCACTCTGGGCGGTCAGGAGTTGACCACGGTACCCAAAGATTATTTTGTGACGTATGACATAGATACCCTTTCTTCCGTTTCCGCGGATTCTAATCTCGGACTTGAGATCAGAACAACGAATTACTTCTCTCTCTTGTCGCCCGACTATATGGAAAACAGATTCGGGAATATAGGGATTCCTCCGGGCGGCAAGTCGGCAAGTTATATTACGAAGTTAAATGAATTCGCCGACAGTGTCATATGCGTCGCCACTGAAACGCTGACGGGCAGTAATTTGCAGCAGAACACCGTCAATCAGGCGGTTTTAATGTTTACACTTGAAACTGCGAAATCCGAAGCTTTATGGAGCGGACTCAATGTCCACGGAATCGGCGCCGCCGCGGATAACGACAATCTTGTTGAAGAGGTTTCTTCGGTCAAGATATGGTATGACAATAACAACAACGGCATTTTTGAATCACAGTATGATTTGCTTATAGGTTCCGGCGCTTTCGGCAATATCGGTCAGTCATTGGTTGCGAATATTCCTTTTCAGCCGCAGTTTGTCAAGACGCTCATAACAAAAACGCGCGCTCAGACAATCGGCGATTCGCAGAGATACTTCGTCACCTATGATATTACCGGTACCGCCGTTCCGGTCGAGCCTGAAACCCAGGAGTCGCGCACACTCGGAGCAAAGATAGTCCGCGACGATTCAAACATCTTCGTTTCTTCCCCGAACTTTATGATTCCGACGGGTGGGTACTCCGGCGCTTTTCTTGGCCGCCTGCGAAATATAATACCTATGCCGGACCCGTTCGCGCCGGCCGCGGTTTATGGCGCGGCACTTTCTACAACATCAATAAAATGGAGCTGGCACGAAGTCGCCGAAGATGTTTCGGGTTACAGGATATATTCGGCGACGGGATGTATTTCGGGCGACTTGTCCAAAACAACAACATGCTGGACGGAGAACAATCTCAGCCCGAACACGCCCTATGTCAGGTATGTCAGAACATTTAATTCATACAGGGAAAGCGTCAATTCTCCTCCGGTTATAAGGCGTACCCTCGCCAATCCGCCCGTCGGAAGTCACATATATTTTATTTCAAGACATAACCTTGGTATTGCATGGTCGCCCAACGGAAACAGCGGCTATACTTCATGGGGAATTATTATTTCCACCGACAACTTTAAGTTCTCCGTTGCAATGATTAAAAACTTCGCCGACAACCACACGGACACTTTTTATCTCGCCGCGGGGCTTGCCGCAGGCACTACTTATTGGTTCAAAGTCCGCGCCTTCAACGAGGATGGCATACCGACGGGTTATGATTCAACTGTCGCCGCGCAGACATCTTCGTCGCCGGAACTTTTCGCCGCGGACATTTCCACCGGCTCTATCAAATGGGAGTGGAAAATTGTCTCCGGCGCGACATATTATCGGGTTTATGACGCGGCCGCCGCTTCACTGTTGGCGAATCTCGAAGGAAACGGCGCGACCACGTGGACGGAAACCGGTCTTGCGGCGAACACCCCATATTCAAGATACGCGAAATCGGGCGACCAAGACGGTCTTTCGGCCGCGTCCGCAATTGTAACGAGATATACGCTTGCCAATCCGCCGACCGGACTTTCGATAAGCTCGCCGGGCATTCACGCGTTAACGCTCGCATGGAACGCCAACGACGCGACAAGGTTCAGGATTTTCTGCGCTCCCGCCGACGATGAGAACGCCCCCGTCAAGGTATTGGAATGGGCAGACGGCATAACCGCTTCACCGGTTACGATAAACGCTCTGGCGCCCTCAACGACATATTATTTCGCGGTTTACGGTTATAACAGCGACGGTATACCAACGGATAGCAGCGCGACGGTAAAAGGTATCACGCAAGACCTGCCCCCGACGGTAAGCATGGTCGCCCCCGACCAATCCGCGACGATTAACCGCGACAAGACCACTGCCGGTGGCGTTAATCTTGAAGTAAAAGTGGAGATGCTGGCCGGAGCCGTTACGAGACAGGTTTATATGGATATCTCGGTTGACCCCGTCAAAAATCCGATAGTTGTGGACAAAGAAAAGATAACCGCCGCGAACAGTAAAATAACGTCGGACATAAAGAAAAAGATTATCGGCGATACGATAACCGAGTTTGTCGCCAGAGATTATGCCACGGGCGAAAAATTTACCGCGGAATTCGGCAACACGGTAAGGATAACACTCTCGTATCCCGACGCCGACGACGACGGTTTTGTCGACGGAACGGAGCCGAAGATTCCGGAGAAGAGTTTGAAAGTCCACGTTCTTAACGAAACGACAGACGAGTGGGAAGAAGTCGGCGGCACAGTGGATACGACAAGCAATAAGGTAACCGTGGAAGTCAAACACTTCAGCGTGTATGCTTTGGTAAGCGTAAAGACGTCGTCGTTAAGCCTCGAAGGAGTGAGAATCTATCCCAACCCGTATATACCGGCAGGGACCGGCGCAAACGCAAAATACCGCCGAGCCGAGGGCATAAGGTTTGAGGGATTAACCGATAAGGCAAAGATAAGGATATACAATGTAGCAGGCGAACTCGTGTTCGAGAAAGACATTGAAAACACCGGCGGGGTTTATGACTGGCCCGCGGCGAACACCGACGGAAACAAAGTCGCAAGCGGCGTGTATATCTATTACATAATCAATCCCGACGACGGTTCGCAAAAAGCCAAAGGGAAGCTTGCAATAATAAAATAGAGAAGAGTTTCGGGTATTCCGCCGTCGAGCGCGATTTGGAATAACGATGTTTATCCGAGGTTATATGCGAGGTTTTTTAATAAATCTTTCGGCGCTTTTACTGATTCATGGCGTTGCCCTTGGAGCATTTTCAAAGAGCGACGCGGGAACATCCGGCGCGCAGTTTCTAAAGCTTGGGGCGGGAGCCCGCGCAACTTCAATGGGCGGCGCTTTCACGGGAGTTGCCGATGACGCCACCGCGGTTTACTGGAACCCGGCGGGGTTGAGCCGGATAGAAAAAAAATCGGTTTCACTGATGCACGCCCTGTGGTTCGAAGATATATCGTATGACTGGGCGTCATATGTTTGCCCCGCGAAGATAGGAAGTTTCGGCGTCGGGATACAGTATGTTTCTTACGGAGCGCTAAAAGGCGCCGACAAAGATGGCGCGGAGACGGGCAATTTTATTCCTGCCGATATAGCGCTTACGATGGCGTATGGAAGAAAGATATCGGGGATAGATGCCGGCATAAGCGTAAAATACATTCAGTCAACGATAACGGAGACGGCCACGGCGCTCGCCGCCGACCTGGGCGTTATGAAAAAGATGGTTGATAATAAACTGTCCCTCGGATTGGCGGTTCAAAACATCGCCGGCGAAATGAAGTTCATAGAGGCGGCCGACCCTTTGCCGCTTACGATAAAAGTAGGCGTGGCGTATAAATTTATGAAGAACCTTCTTGTTTCGGCAGATATAATTATGCCCAGCGACAGCGGAGTCAACTTCGCTATAGGCGGCGAATACGCTCATCGGGTCAACGACGACCTCTCCGCGACTTTGAGATTAGGATGCAACACAATAAGCAAAGACGTCACCGGATTAAGCGGCATAACCGCCGGCATCGGGGGGGCATACAAAAACTACGCCATCGACTATGCATTCGTCCCATACGGCGATCTCGGTATGACGCACAGAGTATCGTTGGGTGTTAAGTTTTAGCTTATGGAAAGTGTGTAATGTAACCGAATCTTGACCCCACCCATGGATAAAAACACCGTTTTAAGTAGTAGTGAGCCCACTTTTACGATGCCTGCGACCCATTTTTACACCCTGGCATGACCCCTTTTGCTCCGTCGCCTGCCGATGCTCACCTCGCTTATTTTTAGCAGAACCCCCTCAAAAATCAACACAAACAGCAAAATTCGCCCCCACAAGCCAGGTTCGAACTGTAGTTTTTTCGTTAATGACATAAAACAAGGATGGCCGGGTAGATGGAAAACTGGTTTTCCAGTTAAATTGGGTCGTGGTAAAAACATACTAAAACTTGTAGTTACCGACGGACACAATACAGTAACCAAAGAAATGACGATTTATGTAAAAGAGTAACAGTGATGAAGAAAAATCCATTTTACATTCGGCGGGACATCACAGGCGCCGGCCGCGGCTCGTCCGATTTCAAGGACTGACACTCCTTGAAATTGACATATTACAAGGATTTTGATATACTCTTGCCGATATGAAAATACCGAGAACGTACGATTTGTCCCAAAAGATCGCGCCCGGCAAAGTCCTTGTCATTTACGGCCCGAGGCAGGTGGGAAAAACCACGCTTCTTAAGGATTTTCTTGCCGGAACAAAACTTAAATACCGGCTTGATTCGGGCGATAATATCGGGACACAGAATGTTTTGGGCTCGCGGGATTTTTCGGCGCTCAAAGATTACACCCAGGGCTACAATCTTATAGCCATAGACGAGGCGCAGAAAATCCGAGGCGTCGGCGACGGCCTTAAAATCCTCGTTGACCAAATACCGGGGATTCGCGTAATAGTAACCGGCTCGTCATCTTTCGAACTTACCGGACAAATCGGCGAACCTCTTACCGGCAGAAAGACCACGCTTAACCTTTATCCTATATCGCTTCTTGAACTCTCGCGTATGTATAATCCGTCGGAGACAAAAGAAAAACTGAGCGAGTGGCTGGTGTATGGCGGATACCCCGAGGTCCTGACGACGAAAAGCAAGAACGGCAAAGCCGCGCTGCTCGAGGAGATAGTCCAGTCGTATCTTCTGAAGGACATTTTGGAGCTTGAAAAAGTCAAGAGTTCCAAGATTCTGCTCGATATGCTGCGGCTTCTGGCTTTCCAAATCGGCAAAGAAGTTTCGCTGAGCGAAATAGCCCAACAGGTGGGCGTGAATTATAAAACCGTGGCGCGGTATCTCGATTTGTTCGAGAAATCGTTCGTGATTTATAATTTAAGAGGATTCAGCAGAAACCTCAGAAGCGAAATCACCAAAAAGAGCAAATATTTTTTCTACGACAACGGCGTCAGAAACGCCGTTATTTCCAATTTCAACGCTATTGAGTTGAGAAACGACATCGGCGCGCTGTGGGAGAACTTTATATTTATGGAGCGGCTCAAAAAACGCTCTTATAAAAACATATTCGCGAATTGCTATTTCTGGCGGACATGGGAGGGCAAGGAAATAGACCTTGTCGAGGAGCGCGGCGGCAAACTTTACGGCTATGAGATAAAATGGTCGCCCGCAAAAAAACCTCGCGTCCCCCGCGAGTGGGCCGAAACTTACAAAGGCGCAAAGTATGAAGTCGTAACGAAAGATAATTTTGCGGGTTTTGTGTCTTGAAATGTCGGAATATGAAGAATTATAAAACACTGCACTCGAAAGCCACCGCGGCGCTTAAAGAAGCCGTAAGAGAAGTCGTCGAGGACCACAAACGCACCGGCCGCCCGCTTGCCGTCTGGCGCAAAGGCAAAGTGGCCTGGATCTCGGCCGACAAAGTATCCAGAACCGCAAAATAGGGCTTGTCAGTAGGGGCATTTCCTCGTTTTAAAGCATCATCGGACGCGGTTCCGACCCGCCACCAATTTACCAAAACCCCCTAAAAAATCAACACAAACACCCAAATCCGCCCCCACAAAATAAGTTCGAACATCGTCCAGTCGGGGGAGTTTTTTCATTTTTACCGTCGACGTCTCGACGGAAAAATCGTTCCACAAAAGTTTCTCTCCGACGGAAAATCAACTCGCAATCCATTCGCAATCGCCATCTGCTTCAATGGAAACTCTCGCATCTCCCGCCCAAAACATCGCTCGCAATCGCGCCTGGCCCGCCCATTTTATTTTGTATAATTTGCTCGCGGCCGGGCGCCACTTCGCCCGGCGCAAGGGGAAATGTTTTGGGGATGGCGGGAGCATAACAAGATATGAAAAAAATAATTATTTTTCTCTCGGCAGTTTTGATTTCAACGGCGGGTTTCGGGCGGCAAAAAGAGCAGGCGGTGCCGTCTGTCCCCCCGGATTTGGAGTCAATCAGGCAAGAATGGGGCATGCCTTTAGCCAACGTTTCGCCCTACATGATAGAGCGTATGCGGGAGTATAAAAGATACAAAGAGTCGTCCGTCATAAAACGGATAGACGAAGCGCTTGAAAAAACGAGATAACCATAAGCACCGCCGTGCTTTATAAAATCTACGCGGCGGAAGACAAGAGCAAACTCCCCGAAAAATTCAGGACCGACGACAAGATAGAATGGTGGTGCGCGGAAGCGGAGATGAGCGGGCGTATTGCGGATATCGCCGAGGAGACGCGTCGCGAAATATTCGAGTACCAGAAGAAAAGATACAAAAAGCCCTTCGGAGCCCACAGAATTGAGACGGGCTTGCAGAAATACCGGCAGGAAGGAAAAATCACCGACGAGGAGTGTCTGCTTTACACCGCATACGCTTTATATGACCGCGCCTTGCTTCCGAGTAAATACAAAAAGCCGGAGTTGTACCAAGATTTCGAGAGAAGAGGATACATTTATCCCGACGCGCCACCAAAGATGCACGATATGTACTACGACGGCGCTGAGAAAAACTTCAAGAACCGCATAGAGCAAGAGTGGTTTAACCTAAGCCAAGGCCTCAGGGCAAAACTCGAGCCGCTATTAAAAAAGAACAATGTTTTTATCCCGCAGCGGGTGGAAAAAGGACCAACAACCTTGGGACTTATAGAAGAAGCATATCAAAAGGGCGAGATAGACGATGATGCCGCGACATTATACAAATTCTATGACTATTATGGTTTGGTAGATTTAATTCCTAAAAATTTAATCGGTAATCCTCTTCAGTGGGAGAGTGATGTGGTTTTTGAGCCACCGCCGTTCATTGAACAAAAATGGAACAAATTGCGACAAGAGACAAAAATTAAAATGAAAAAAGCAAGGTGGGGCAGAAACTTGCATCCTGAAAGTATTAGTATTAATTTGCCAAGAGATAATGAGGTGGTCAATTTACCCGCGATAACAGTTAAGGGGGCAATCAAAACGCTTGAGATGTACGAAGTGATAAAAGCATGGATAGAAGTCGGCGACAAGAAGCAAGAAATAAATATTTCTAAGTCAGAATATATTCCACCCGAGGAAACATTTGAAGATACAAAGGAAGGAAGATTGTCTAAACAAAGATATTTTGAGTGGAAGGAGAAACACAAAGATAATCCCGGATTTGTCGAATTATCGGTGCCCCCCGGTCAGAAAGTGTATAAATTCAGTGAGACAGTAGTATTACCATCAACAGGGATACATAGTATGAAAGTTTATGCGCAAAATGCATCAGATGGATCAGCAAACAAGGGAGTGTATGTTGTCTATCCTCCAAAAGATAAGACAGATACTACTCCGCCGACTATCGAAATAGAAGGAATTTATGAGGGACAAATACTTAGTGAAAAAGATTTTCGTTACAAAGTTAGGGGTTATGATGAAAACTTAACTCTTTGGTTTATCTATCTTAACGACAAAAAACTTACGGGCGGATCCCCTCTGCCTTGGATAGATATTTCCGCGGGAGCAGGTCCGGCGGCACCCGGCAAAAATATTTTTAGAGTGGTTGCTACTGATTTATATGGCAACAAAAATCAGAAGGAAATAAAATTTATTTATAAAAAATGAGAAGTTTAGTCAGAAACACACTATTTACGGTATTTACAGTTCTGTTTTTTAGTTCATTGTCAGAATGTTCGGTTACTGCTTCAATAACGACAAACAGTGGGGCAACATATACAATTTCGAGAGATGTGACGCTTGCTCTTTCAATATAGTCCAAATTGTAAATCCGATTGACAATTTGCCCCCTTAATTGTTATAATGCCGACGTCCGGCTGCCCGCCGTCGTTGGTGGCGGCCGGTATCCCCGCGCTTATACCTCAAAAAACCATTATGATTAAAAGAACCCTGTCGACGAAATTAAAAAGTTTGTTTTCAAAGTTTCCCGTTGTCGCCGTAACGGGTCCGAGGCAATCGGGTAAAACCACGCTCGTCAAACATGTTTTCGGCGGTATGAATTATGTTTCTTTGGAGGATTTGGACACCAGAGAGTTCGCGCTCAAAGACCCCAGGGGATTCCTTGCAAACTACGATGGCGGGGCCATAATAGACGAGATACAAAGAGCGCCCGCGCTTTTTTCTTACATTCAGACCGCTGTCGACGCAAAAAAGAAGTCAGGGCGTTTCGTTTTGACCGGCTCGCAGAACTTTTTGCTTCAGGAAAATATATCTCAGACGCTCGCCGGACGTGTCGCCATCCTCAAACTTTTACCTTTCAGTATTGACGAGTTGCGCCTCGACGGACGAAAAATCGGCGCTGCGGACGAATATATTTTCAAAGGTTTGTACCCGCCGATTTATGACAGGAAAATATCTCCCGCCGATTGGTATCCTAATTACATTCAGACATATGTCGAAAGGGATGTGCGCCTGATAAAAAACATAACCGACCTCGCGGCTTTTCAGCGTTTCTTAAAGATGTGCGCCGGAAGAATCGCTCAACCGCTCAACCTATCTTCGCTCGGGAACGAGTGCGGCATCACTCACAACACGGCAAAAGCGTGGCTGTCCGTCTTGGAGGCGAGTTACATCATTTTTCTTCTTAAGCCATTTCACAAAAACTTCAATAAGCGGCTTACGAAAATGCCCAAACTCTATTTTTACGATACGGGTCTCGCCTGTTCGCTTTTGGGATTGCAAGACAAGAAACAGCTCGACGGACATTACGCGCGGGGAAGTTTGTTCGAGTCGTTTGTTATCTCCGAGATAATAAAGGAAAAATTAAACAGTGGCGAAGAGCCGGGATGTTATTATTGGCGGGACAAAAAAGGAAATGAGGTGGACTGTGTAATTGATACTGCCGGCGGTCCGATTCAAGTAGAGATAAAATCAGGGATGACCATAGCCGATGATTATTTCGACGGGTTGAGATACTGGAACAAAGTTGCGGGATCGAAAAACACAAGACCTTTTCTTATATACGGCGGCGACGAAAATCAGCGTCGGAGTTTTGCCAGAGTGTTGAGTTGGAAAAGCATCCCGGATGTTTTTGCTTGATGGCCCCGCCGCCGATTTTACCGGGGGGTCGGTTTCAAGAAGTGTTTGTTCGACGGTGTAAGAGTTTCCCGCAAGTTCCGCGGCGATAATATCCGTGAACTCTTTCGTCGTTCCGGTCAGTTAGTGTGTAATTATGAGGATGTTCAAAAGTGTTGCGCGATATCTATAATCTTTATCAAAAGACGGAGTGTCGTTGTCGGGTGTGTTATAGGCCGTTACCGGTTTATTTCAGAACTTGATGTGTCAAATCTTGAAAATGTTCTTTCTTCCGGATACAAGAGAACAATCATTTTGTTATTTCGTCGCCCCTTCGTTGTCCTGAAGATAATTCAAAAGGCCGTATATGTTTCGGTGAGCCGACCTTGTGGTAATGATGCCGCGCCGAGGACGATCAAGATCGAGGATGAAATAAATGGTCATGACAGTCATCAGCGAATACGTGCACAGAATCACATAATCTATCTTCCTTGATTTGCTCGCGTAGCCGACAATAAAACTGCCGGTAATGCAAAGCAGGGACAAAAGCCAGAGGATGGATTCCGGAACATGCTTCTTTCTTGCTTCTTCACGCGTGCTCATGCCATCGACCATCTTGTTGATAGCCGGTATCATTTGCATCGACCGGGTTGCATTGCCGGGCAATTGGGAGATGTATGATGCGCGCTGCCATATTCTCGTCGAAATGTCGTTTGCTTCTTGCAGAGCGGCAAAAATTCTATCTTCATTGGTGCCTGCTTCATAGTACGCAATGCGCGCCACGATGTAATCTTTGAAATCGTTCCTGAATGCGATTTTGAGAGAGTCGGGATATAACGCGGAACGGAATAAAGCGGTTCCGATATCGTTGCTTTCTTCAATAAGTAAATCCCTCCGTACATCGTAATGGGATGCCGATTGATTAAATGTAAACGCAAGCAACAAGGAGAGCAAACCAAGCACTGCTCCTTCAAGCGGACCTATTCCGTCCGGCGAGTATGAAGGGTCCTTCTTCATCTTATACCGCATTGCCCGCAGACCAAGCAAATAGAAGAGTATTATCCCGATGAAAAGAACTCCGACAAGAAGCACAGCGGGTATATTATAGAGCATCAGTATCGTCCTCCCTGTATTTTAAAATACGATGTTTGGCGGCCGGATATTTGTGGAAAACGGTTTGAATGTCTTCTTTAAGACGAAAGTGGAATCTTGAAAATATGTTCATAACAGAGGGCCTCGCGAGATTTCGCGGACAGTTCCACCAAAAATTATGTCAATTTGTCTGTCGAAAGCAAAAGTTCGCGCCGCTTCGGACATCGTTGCCCTGCGCCGTCCATTCAAGAATGATTTCGCCGTCTTTGAGTCCTGTCAGCGCCGTTAAATTGGAAACAGAACCGGGTGGAGTGTAATACATTACACAAACAGCACTTGTGATTTTTGTCACATTTTTGGGGGCATATTTTCAAATTTGTGTCCCTTGCGTGTATTTTTCGTCGGAGCGCCCGCGCAAGTATCTTTTGCCGTTTCCAGGGGTTTAATGAAAGGTTGTTTTGGTTCGGGGGCATATAAAAATTTATATACTGGAAGAAGCTTCTGCCGCAATAGGCAGAAATGATGAAATGTACAGAGTTCTTTTACGGAGCGGTAAAAATGTGTCAACAGAGCGCTCTTCCTCGAAGGCAGTTGAGAGAAAATCTCTGCCCAAATTACAAAGTGGAGGTTTTTTATATGCGTAAGATTCTGCCATTGCTTGTTTTTGCCTGTGTCATAAATTTTATATTTTGCGCCCGTCTTTTTGCGGCGACGCCAAACAGGATTAGCTATCAGGGCATACTGAAAGAAAAGGGAAATTTTGTCTCGGCGACAAAAACGATGAAATTTTCTATTTTTGACGCTCTGACCGGATGAACAGAGGTTTGGACAAGCGGAAATGTTTCAGTGGAAGTCAGTCAGGGCGTCTTCAGATATGTATTGGAGCCGACGGCAACTAACTGGGAAACCGGAACATACTTTTTACAAACTACGGTTGAAGGCACAGTATTGACTCCCAGAGAGGAACTGGTTTCAAGTGTATATGCTTTGCAGGCAAAAAGTGTGGATGACGGCGCAATTACCGCCGCTAAAATAGCGAATGGGGCTGTTACATCGGATAAAATAGCGGCCGGCTCCGTCGGCCCTGCCAAAATAGCGGTCAATCAGTTTTACGATATTACAGTGGCCTCCGCTTCAAATGTCGTTCCGACTATTGCCAGCGGGAATTACTTCAATAATGTTAAGGTGTCTTCTGCGATATACGCCGACAGCGCAAACACTGCCGCGACGGCGACCAATGCGACCAATGCGACTAATGCCACAACCGCCGCTACGGCAAACGCCCTTGCATCCGACAGTAATCACTTCAACAATGTTAAGGTTTCAAGCGCAATCTACGCCGACAGCGCGAACACCGCAAATACAGCGACCAGCGCCAACAGCGCAACGACTGCCACGACAGCGAGCGGATTAGCAAGCGGAAATTATTTGAACGATGTCCGAGTATCCAGCGCCATATATGCCGAGAGCGCAGCGATAGGTTCCGGAGATTATTTGAACGATGTGAAAGTGTCATCTGCAATCTACGCCGATACCGCAAACACCGCCGCAACGGCGACTAATGCGACTAATGCCACAACCGCCGCCACGGCAAACACCCTTGCATCCGACAGCAATCACTTCAACAATGTTAAGGTGTCTTCTGCGATATACGCCGACAGCGCAATCGACATTGAGTGTAGAGCATCCACCGGCACAATTATCACGGCATACAACGGGAATGCGCAATACACAGGTGTAGTAATTTATAGTTCAATGACATCCACACTATCAGGGTGCAGCACTTTTTATTTAACGAATGACGGCACGGAAACAGGAACCGCCTTATTTACGAGTATTTATTCGGCAAATGCAACTGCAAAAACCGATACGGCAGCGGCAATAAGTGTCCCATTGGCGAGTATAAAATTTATATCAGAAGATCGGAAAAGAATTATAGTAAATGTCGTAATAGGAATAAATCTTGGGGTTTTAGGAGACACTATTGAATTCGCGCAGGATGGGACACAAGTATATTTGACCGTATTTGGACAGTAATAATGAAGCAATGGGATCGGAGGAAAAGTTAAGTTGACAAGATGGCAGGTCGATAAAAATGGGTAGAAATGGGGGGCGATTCTGATCCGGAGGAATTTTGTGGCCACATCAAAAAAAATAGTGCTGTCGCTGCCGGTATTGCTGTTGATGGGGTCCGCCGGCGCGTTCGTTATATCCGGCGGAGATTTTTCGCTGATTATGCCGGGGCTGAGTTCCGCATTTGCCCCCGCGGCGTCTTCGGGCGGTGATTTTTCGGTTGTTTCCTCAGTCGGACAATCCGCAGGGACGATATCACTTTCAGGAGGGGATTATTCAATATCGGGAGGACTCTCGGATGTTCTTGCGGCCTCATCTTATCTGAAAACCGATCTCTCCGAAGTCATAGTATTTCCAAATCCGTTTAAGCCGGGAAGCGGCGGCGCTTACGACGCAGCCGAAATTACATTCAGAAATCTCACACGGAAATCAACGATTAAGATATTCAATATAGCCGGCGAACTCGTCAAGACAATAGAAGTTGACAACGTCGCAGGCGAAGAGAAGTGGAACGCAAAAAATGATTCGGGCGAAAAAGTCGCAAGCGGTGTTTATATTTACTATGTTTCTACCGACGGTGGCTTGAAAGCCAAAGGCAAGTTTGCGATTATCAAGTAAAGGAATAGAGCCACAGCGGTGTCTTGTTGCCGTAAAATCCGGAGAGGATTATGCGTAAAAATTTATTTTTATCTTTTTTCGTTACGTGCTGGCTGTTATCGGCCGTCTGCCACGCGGGAGCCGGCACATCGGGAGCGCAGTTTCTTAAAATAGGAATTGACGCAAAAACGAGCGCTTTAGGCGGAGTCGGCGCGGTATCAAGCGGGCCCGAGAGTTTATTTTTAAATCCCGCGGGTATTTACTGCGGGTCGGCACGGACGGCCGTAAATCTTTCTCAGGCGATGTGGATTGAGTCGGTGAACTATTCAAATGTGGCGATAAGCCGCGAATTTGGTTTCGGCGCGCTTGGCTTGGGCGTTAATTATCTCTCTGTGCCCGCCATAACAAAGTACGACTCCGCCGGCGCAAAACAAGAGGAAAGTTATTCTCCGACGGATATGGCGGTAACGCTTGGCTACGGCAACAAAATAAGCGCTGCTTTGAGTTACGGCGTTAATGTCAAATATATCTCAAGCAAGATTGACACTGAAACAGCCGCGGCGTTCGGAGGCGATTTGGGAGCGCAGTACTTGTTTAACGACTTGCGGCTTAAACTCGGAGCCGTAATTCAAAATATCGGGACGCAGTTGAAATATGTTAATGAAGGCGACCCTCTTCCGACGACGTTTACACTTGGCGCCAAATATACGCTGCCTGTTAATTCGAAATTAGACGAGTGTTTTAAGATTGACCACGGCGTCAATTTTAATCTCGACGTAAATTACGTTAATGACAGCGGGGCGATTGGCCGGTTCGGGATAGAATACGCAAGAAACTTTGGAGAGTTTGGATGCGCCTTGCGTACCGGATATAAGACAAATGTGGCGGGACTAACGGGATCCGCCGGTTTGACCGCGGGGCTTGGATTGGAATATAACGACTATTCTTTGGATTACGCTTTCGTGACTTACGGTGTTTTGACGGATGTACACAGAATTTCGCTTGGAATGAAATGGTGATTTGACGAAGTGTCCTGATATGCGGTCCCGTTTGTAAAAGAAGCATACGCGCTTTTGCCGGTTGCCGCACGGTTTTCACCCGCCTCTCTATTTCACTAAACCCCCTCACAAATCAAGCCGAAACTTCAAATTGACGAGCCATCAAAAAGGTTCGAACAACTTGTCACCCGTAGGGTGATCGTCCAGCCCTGGGAGTTTTTTATTTTTACCGTCGAGCCGTCGACGGAAAAAACATTCCGCAGAAGTTTTTCTCCGAGGGAAACTACCTTTCAAGTTCTTCCAAAATCCGCTTGATACTAAACATAGCTATTTAGTATAAAGTGCCCATAAACAGGCGGTTGTCCGTCAGCTGTAAGGGGAAATGTTGCGGGGATGAGGGGGGAATTTTCTTATGAAGTTTCTACCTAAAAATATCTATCTTCGGTCGTTTGTTTTGGTCGCGGTTTTTTCCGTTCTTGCGGCGACGTGTAGAATTGCGCCCGACTTTCTGAATCAAATGGATGCGAAAATAGGCGAGCGCTTGCTTTTATCCGGGGATTGGAACGGAATAAGAAAATCTCTGGAAAGACCGAGGCCTTTTATCAGGCGTCATCCTGTGGTGAATTATCTTCTGGCCAGGGCATACTCCGAAACTGATGACCGCGATGCCTCCGAGCGCCGCCAAAAATATTTTTGCCGTGTCATCCGCACCTACCCCGAACTTCTTTATTTGAACCAATGGCTTGACATGTTGAATAACACCTATCAGGGCAATCCTCACATACTGCACACCTTGGCCGAATTGTACTATTCTCTTTACTTGCGATCCGGGCAAAAAGAAAATAAATATCTGATGTCGGCTGCCGAATATCTTGACAAGGCCTTAAGCGTCGAACCGTCGGCGGAAAACCTGCTTTCATTCAGGTCGGCGATTGCCGCTGATATGGGCGAACCGAAATCGGCGTTGAAATATTTGAATATGGTCAAAAGCCCGTCGCCCGTAACGTTGCTTAAAACGGCCTCTCATCTTAACAGCGCCGGCTTTCGCAGGGATGCATCGCGGGATATCCCGATTATTATGCGAATGATTTTGCCAATCTTATAATAGCGGGTTATCACGGCGGGAATAAAGAATATGACAAGGCCATAGAATTTGCCGAAAAAGCTTTGGTGAAAGGCGGGCGCAACAAAAGCACGGCTTATCGTCTGATTGCCTCGGCCCTGCTTGACAAGGATGACATAAGCGGCGCCATCCGCGCCTGCCAAAAAGCCGTATCGCACTCCGGCGAAATCCGAAAGTGGGAAAGACATAGATATGAAAGACTTGAGCAGATTTATAGGTTCGCGCGGCGGGTTCATCTTATAGACGGCAACTTCGTGAAATCCGATAAATACAACCGCCGATTGACAGTTCTTTATAAAGAAAAAAACAAGTGTAACTGATTCCCATCCGAAGCATATTTATAAAAAACCATTGACTTTCCGGCCGGTTTATGTTATAATGTAACACAAATGTAACACATTCGGAGGATATGGTATGCTTTTCGCAAACGTAAGAGAACTTAAACTTGAAACCAACAAAGTCCTTGATTCAAGCCGCACCAACGGCCCCGTGGTCATTACCCGTCGCGGGCGCCCCGTGGCCATAGTCCGCTCGGTCGATTCTGCCGATTTCACCGTAAATGCCCGGCCGCTGTGGTCGCGCCTCCGCGCGGGAGCCGAGCGCGCGGGCTATAAGGCGTCCGGCGTCGACAAACTTATCAGACAAACCCGCCGGGCGGTAAAATGAGTTCCCGCCGCTTAAAGGTCGTAATAGACACGAACATACTTGTGTCGAGCTTATGGGGAGGCAAGCCCGGCAGAATAATCGAATTATGGGACGAGGGGAAGCTGTCTTTGATTGCCAGCGAAGAAATCCTCTCCGAATATTTCAGTGTAATCGAAAGATTCGACATAACCGACGAGGATATGGAAGATTTGGCGGTACTTTTCGCGAATCCGCACAAGGCGGTTATCGTTGAGCTGCGCGCTAAGGTAAATATCGTTAAAAAAGACCCCGCCGATAATAAGTTTCTTGAAGCCGCCATTGCCGGGCATGCTGACTTTATAGTCAGCGGCGATACTCATCTTTTAGAAGTGAAAAAATCGGTGAATATCCCCATAGTGACGCCCGCCGAATTCCTGAATATTTTGCATAAGGGATAGCGCGCCACCCTATTTGACCGTCTGCCCGCCCGTCGCTTTTGGCATAAACCCCTCAAAAATCAATCCGAAACCTTAAATTGACGGACCGTCAAATAAGTGCAAACATCGTTCAGTCGGGGGATTTCGCTTTTTTATCGTCGGAGAAATAACTACCCCGCGCTGGACGCTCGAACCTGATTTTGCCTGCCTCAGATAAATACGCGTTATAAAAAACTCTTGACTTACCATATATTTATATGTATAATTACGTCGAAACCTTATGGATATCAAATCGGGCGATTTCGTCTTGGACAGGAATAAAGAAATTCTGAACATCAAGAAACACGGCGTTGATTTTCATACGGCTGCTCTTGCGTTTAAGGATGCTACAAGAAAGATATTTGTTGATGAACTCCACAGTAAAGATGAAACTCGGCTGTTTTGCGTGGGGAAAGTGGATGGCCGGCCGCTGACGGTAAGATTTATTTACAGAGGCGGAAAAATCAGGATTTTCGGCGCCGGTTACTGGCGCAAGGGAGCGAAATATTATGAAGAAAACGATTGACGCCAATATGCCCGTGGGCAAACTAAAGAAAATCGCGGACTTTCTGCCGTCGCCGGATGAACTGGCGCTGCCCGAAGACAAAATCAAGGTCACGATAGAGTTGAGTAATAAGAGCGTTGACTTTTTTAAGCAGGAAGCAGCCAAGCGCCACACCAAATATCAGAAGATGATACGAAATCTTCTCGACAGATATACTCTCCAGCATAGTCGTTGATGGTGGTGTGGGGGCGATCCATCCCGCTATGGACTTCGCGCCAACTTTCACTAAACCCTCTCAAAAATCAGCACAAACACCTAAATTAGCCCCCACGAAATAAGTTCGAACAACTTGCCCCGCCTTGGC
Source organism: Elusimicrobia bacterium HGW-Elusimicrobia-1 (assembly GCA_002841695.1). NCBI lineage: Bacteria > Pseudomonadati > Elusimicrobiota > Elusimicrobia bacterium HGW-Elusimicrobia-1. The sequence goes on from PHAN01000011.1 coordinate 19,632, forward strand.
GAGGTCGTCCACCCCGGGGAGTTTTTTTATTTTTTACCGTCGAGCCCCCGACGGTAAAAACGGCATCCCGCCTTCAGTAACGCAAATTTAAAATTATCTTTAGGGTATATTTTACTCAGCCGTATTGCCGCCCCCGCCCCGTTTTTCATTTTCAAAAAAACCTTGATTTTGGACGGGATTTCTGATACAAGCTACGTGTAAGAGTCAGCGACAAAGGCAAACCACGCCGAAAGGGTGGGACGCAAAGCCACGGGACTAAATCACGACGCAATGAAAGCGCCGTGACATTTGTTCGCCGGGTTGCCGAAAGACATATCTGATGTTTTGCCCGACCGGAGTGCCGGAATTTTGCGTTTGTGTCTTTGTAGTTAAACGCTGGTTTTTGGCATTCCGGTTTTTTTATTTGCGGATGCCGGGTTTTGGGGGTTATTAAAATGCGCGTAATACTCCGGTTTTTTATTTTTGTTGTTCTTGCCATGCCGCTGTGTACCCGCGGTCTTTTTGCGGCAAAACTTACGTTGGAGGAAATAGGTTTCGTCGTTCAGTCATATTACAGGAATAACGTCACGACTCTGGTTGTGTCTCTGGACAGAAAAATCCCTACTATGACGACGCTTTATGCCAAGAGAAATATCCCTGTGCTTGTGGATGACTTTTTTCATGAGGAGAACGAAAGATTTTTTTATGAATCGACGTCGCCCGGTCATCGTCAAATCGGAGAGGGGGATAAGATTTATGCGCTGATGGATGAAAGTGATGCGCAAAAAAATATACCGGATGTATACATTAAACTGGAAAAAAAAGATTTTACCGACGTCTTTGTTCCCAAAAAAGAGGGCCGAGTTTTTGCTTATCACAGATATAAAGTACATTTTAATCGCGGTTCTTTGCACGGTGTCAAGGAAAGGGACGTCTACGCGGTTTATGATTCAACCGGCAAATATCAGGGTAAGTTTGAGGTATACGGAATAGGCGATAAAGAGGCCGTGGGCGAACTCTATGGCCGCCCGAAAGAATATATCAGGTCGGAAGACAAAGTTGTTCATCTCGGCACGAGAAAATGGTTCAGTTTGGGACTTTTCTTCGGCGTGCCGCTTTCGGTGCCGTCGGATGAAGATAAGCTGGAGGGTTTTGAAAAAGATGTATCTATGCGGGGCGGCGGCATCTTGTGGCAGTTTAATTTCGGCGATGGCTGGAGCGCCTGTCTGCAGTTTCCGCGCGGCGACAGCGGTTCGTCATATGGATATTCACAATCGAGTTATAGATATTACGCATTATCTTTCCAATTTCCATTTTATGTCAAGAAACTTTTTCTTTCCGGGATGGCTCTCCCCTTATGCGGGGTTGGGCGCCGGATTTTCTTCCGCATCGTTTAGTCACAACATTTACGATGTTTCGACAGATAAGCGGGAAGTAATATATTCGGACAGTGCGAACTACAGCGGTCTCGCGCCGATATTGGTTTTAGGCATTGAATTATTTCAATCGGAGCCACTAAGGATGCATTTACACTATGAATATCTGCATTTGCCTGAACTAAAGGGCAAATACGAAAATCATACTTATCGCGGCGGTGTATTATCGGCGGGAGCGTCGGTCAACTGGTAGCGCCCGCGCATTCGTGAAATCAGGATTTGTTTTGTAAAATGTAACCGAATCTTGACCCGGCCACTCCTCGAATTATATTTCTTCGACGGATATTCCCTTAAAACAACACGCCGAATCTCTCTTGACTTTCCTTTGCCCATTTAGATAAAATGCTCTCATAAGCGCGGCCATCCCGTGGCCGCAAGGGGAAATGCCGTGGGGATAATTAAAGAATTCCGGTCTCGCCCGCGTCGAAAATTTTTCTTTTTCCGGCATCAATCGGTTTGTGTTCCGTATTTTTTACGGACGCGGGGAGCGCGTTCATTATGTCGAGTTAAGGGGGATATATGATTATGAGGAAAAGTGTAAGTCGTATTATTCTTTTGCTGTATTCATTCCTACTGTGTGCGGACGGTCATGCGCAGGAAAAAGAGGCCGTTGAGTCATTTTTACTAAAGCAATCCACTTCGACGTTTATTGACAATGCGCGGAATTGGGTCGCCGTAGCTCCCGATAACGCTCCGGCTCGTCTGTTTTTGACATTGGCGTACGATGTCGTCGGAGATACGCGCGCGTGGAGTCAGATGTGCAAATGGAGAAAGAAGTCGGACGATGTTTTGGCTTACACGGAAGAAATTGTTCGAACCCAACCCCGCTCGCCGCGCGCCCTCGGAGCCCGCGCATACACACTTTACGTGCTGGAAAGAAATGACGCAGCGCTTGAAAATATCGACAAAGCAATTGCGCTCGATAATGACGATTCATGGCTCTCTTATACGGCGGCTATGATCAACTACCGGTTGCGTAATTATAAAACCGCCGGCGGACAGTTCTTGCGCGCCATCGAGCTTGAACCCGACAACCCCCGCAAACACAAGGCGCTTTCTTTTGCAGGCGCGGCGCTGTATTGGGCGCAGGATTACGGTGCCTCCGGGCAATGCTTTGAGCGTCTTCTTGAATCCCAGTCCGGCGATTTTTACGGGCTTTCGTGGCTTGCGAGAGTTTATGAAAAAAGCGGAAAATACAAGGATGCTCTCGAAACTTACGAAAACGCGCTGCGGGCAAAGGATAAAAGCGGCCCGGGGATAGAGGAAATCAAAGGGCGCATAGCCAAGTTGAAGGGAATCAAGCCCCTGCCGCCGATACCTGTTCTTGCTTCGCCGGATGAAGTCGAACTTCAGCGCGGAGAGATTATTATCACTACCATAGGAGATGTCGACGGTGAAATGGTATCGGCGGTAGCGGCGCATCTTGAAAAAATTTTTCGATTTAAGGCCCGGATAATGCCGCCCATTTCCATCCCACCGGAAGCTTATAATGCCCAAAAAGACCGGTATCGGGCGGACATACTGTCGGAAGAAGTCGGAAAAAAATACGGTTACGACATTCCGCACATTCTGGCGCTTACAAATCTTGATTTGATAGGACCGGACGGTAAAAGATGGTGGTCATGGGGCGCTATGGGATTTGGGGTTCAAGTGGTATCGCCGCGCATGTTCAAGACGCACGACAAAGAACGATTTTTACACCGCACCTTGGTTGCGACACAAAAAAGGGTAGCGCACACATTCGGAATCCCCACTGTCAGAGACAAGAATAATTTCGCTTTTTCGCCGGCGCGGGGTTCAAGTCAACTCGATGTTATGTCCCTGGCTCTGGCGCCCGGCCAGGCCTCTTGCGCCGAGTTCACAAAAAGATATGCACGGGAAATATCGTACTCCACGGTTACCGACGAGACGATTGAGCGTTTAAGCAAAGAATCCGAATCGGGAGGATGGATCTCGTCAGTTCTTTATGCCTGGGCGCTTATGGAACGTTACGCTCTCTCCGGCGACTCGCCGAACAAAGAAAAATTGAAACTCGCGGAGAATATTTTGCTGCGCTCGACGGCAATAAAACCAGCCGAGGCTTTTGCCCGTTTGGGCCTGGCAATTATCTACGGCGAGGCCGGCGATGGCATCCGTTCTTCCGCCGAAGCATCGAAAGCCGTGAAGTTGAATTCCACGGTTCAAAATTTATTTTATTTCCCCGGCCGCGCTGCGCTGTCGCGCGGCGATTATGTCCGCGCCGCTATACTGCTTGACAGAGAATATTTCCTGCAGGGCATATATGTGCAGAAATATATTGGCGGTTCCGAGTATCGGCTGGAGCTTTTTGCCGCCGAGATATCGTCGAGACCACGTCTTTTTAATGCGGGTCTGACGCTGTCCAATTATTTTTATCACATTAAGGAGTACGACAAAGCCGCCGCAATTCTTGATAAAACTCTTTCCGCCGCCAATCCGGCTTATTCGCGAAAGCGGCGCTACGCGGCGTGGGGGCATAATCATCTGGCGTGGACTTATACCAACAATCTTGAAACGAAACTTGATGATGCTCTGCTCAATGCGAAGATAGCGGTTTCACTGGAACCGAAATGCGGAGCTTACATAGATACTCTCGGCTGGACGTATTACAAAATGGGGAACTATAAAAAAGCGCTGCCCCTTCTTAAAAAAGCGTCTAAATTGGATCCCGACCCGGAGATTAAAGAGCACATAAAAAGTACCGAAGCGGCGTTGAAAAAGCCGCCATTGACTTCGGCTTATTAGCCATTTTAATTGAGGGGATGGCAACTATTATTTTGAGAATGTCGAGGGATATATTATGTTGCATATGAAAAGCGTCGGTTTTTTAGCGTTTCTATTTACCCTGTTGACAAATTTGATGCGGGTTTCCACGGTTTCGGCCGATGCGGCAAAGGATTTGGAGTATAAGAAACATTATGACCGTGCGCGGGAACTGATGAAGTCAAAGGATAAATCCGATATAGAATCCGCAATCAAAGAACTCAAGCAAGCCGTTCCATCCAAACGTTCCGCCGTCTACACGTCACTTGGTAATGCGTATTACAGGATAGGCGATATGACGCAGTCGATGTGGGCTTATCAAGAGGCCATAAGTATCAATCCTAACAGTGCGGCTTCTTATTACGGTTTGGGACGCATATACCAGAAGAACCGTAATTATGACAAGGCCGAAGAGATGTTTAATGAGGTTATCAAGATAAATCCCAATAGAGCGGCTACTCACCGAAGGATGGCTTCCGTCCAAAGTCACAAGGGTAATCACGAAGATGCCTTGGCGTCTATAAATAAAGTGATTTCTTTAAAAAGCGCCACCGCCAGAGATTATTACCATATGGGCGTATATTACGGCTTACAAAATAAGCATAAGAAAGCTCTCGAATCTTTTGAACAGGCGATTCGAATGGACCCTAAAGACGAGTATTCGCTCTATTCCGCAGGAAAAAGATATTTATCGTTTGAAAGATATGATAATGCCACAGATTGTTTTAAAAAAGTTTTAGCCATAAATCCGCAACATCAACGCGCACGGTATCAATTGGCGATTTGCTATGATAAAACCGGCCAAAAAGACAAAATTACGCAGGAATACCGTAAGGCCAAGGATGCGGGTGACATAGATTCATTACGGGCGCTCTCGGATTTTATCGACGAGGAATAATGCTTGTATACCGGTCGGCAATTAACTTCGAATCCCCGGGTAAGCGCAATAAATAATTGAATTCATTTTCAACAGGGAGGCAACATGGAAGGCGTCATTTTAGTTGTGCTGGCCGCGTTAGCTTACGCGTTTTTCGGCTTAAGAATCATTTATCAGTATGAGCGCGCGGTGGTTTTTACGCTCGGAAAATTCGCCGGAGTAAAAGAACCGGGTTTGAGATGGATAGCGCTGGTTTTTCAGACGATAAGAAAGGTAGATTTGAGAATCAAAACCGTCGATCTCCCGCGTCAGGAAGTAATAACCAAAGACAACATCCCTCTGCTTGCCAACACCGTGGTGTATTTCAAAGTATCAAAGCCCGAAGACGCCATAATAAAAATTGAGGACCACGCCTATGCGGTGCGTCAATACACGCAGGCGGCCTTGCGCGACATCGTCGGAAACAGCGAGCTCGATTTTGTGTTGACCGAGAGAGAAAAAATCGCGGGCAGCATCAAAAGTATCGTTGACGCCGAGACGAGCGGATGGGGAGTGGACATCGAATCCATTAAAATTCAAGAGATTGAACTTCCCGCCGAGATGAAGCGCGCAATGGCTAAACAGGCCGAGGCCGAGAGAGAAAGGCGCGCCATGATAATCGCCTCCGAGGGCGAGCTTAAGGCCTCGGAGAACCTGCGCGCCGCAGCCGAAACGCTCTCGAAAAGCCCCGCGGCGATACAACTGCGCACTCTTCAGACGATAAGAGACATCGCCTCCGACCCGTCGGAAAAAATCGTCCTGTTTCTTCCGTCGGATATTGTTGAAACGGTAAAAAAACATATCTGAAGGCCGCCGCGATATGCTCGAAAGAAAACTCCGGTATCTTCAACTCGCATTCAACTACGACATCGCCCATGCCGTGACGACCATCGGGCGCATACCGCAAAGCGACAGGATTTTGATTGAAGCGGGCACGCCTTTCATCAAACGCGAAGGATTGCGCGGTATAGAGCGGCTTGCGTATTACCGCCCCGGTCGCGTCGTGGCCGATTACAAGGTCGCCGATGGCGCCGCCTCGGAGGTCGCTATGGCCGCCTCGGCCGGAGCGTCGGCGGTGACGGCTCTCGGCAGTTCGCCGCGCGAAACGTTGTTGATTTTCGTGGATGAATGCGCGCGGCTGGGAGTGGTTTCGATGATAGATATGCTCGGCGTCGAAGAGCCGATGAGGGTTTTGCGCGGGTTGCGCCGCTCGCCCGACTGCGTGATAATCCACAAAGGCCGCGACGAGGAAAGAACGCGCGGCAAGTTAATTCAGTACAAACACATCAATAAGATAAAGAGCAAGTATGACGTTCTGATCTCGGCCGCCGGCGGAATAGATTTAAGAGAGTCCAGAAGCGCCATATTCAACGGAGCCGACATCGTGGTCGTAAATCTCGTAGAAAGCGGCGCCGGATTGACGGGCATAGATACCGCTTCCGATATCGGAACGGTTTGCAAGCAGTTTCTGGACACGATAAGTTGATTTCGTGCCGGATTCTGCCGCGCCGCATCACATCGGCGCCTTTCTATTTCAGCAGGCCCACTCAAAAATACATATAAACACCTGAATCCGCCCGGTCGTCGACTTGAAAAGTCCCCGCCATTCAAACCGCTTTGCAAATCGCCGTCTCTCTTTGACTTGACAACGCCCCTCGCTATTTTATATAGTTAACCAGTTTACTAACAATCATACTTACTAACCAAAGGAGATTCTTAAATGGACGAGATTTATGAGCTGCACGCCGAAGTGTGTAAAACGCTGGCCAACCCGGTAAGGTTGATGATAATAAACACACTGAGGGCTAAAAAGATGTGCGCGAGCGAAGTTCTCAAAAAAGTGAAAACCAACAAAGTCATCCTTTCTCAGCATATGTCGTTGCTCGTGGAGCAAGGAGTCGTAACGGCCGAAAGAAAAGGCAGAAATGTTTTTTACGAGTTAAGTAACCCCGATATAATCAAGGCGTGCGACATAATGAGAAAGGTCTTGGTAAGAAATCTTCAAAAAAACAAAAGGTTGCTGGGAAAAATCAAATAAACAGGAGGTGTTTATGAAACTGGGTATTGTTCTTTATTCAAACGACGCGGAACTTGTCTGGAATGCGTTTCGTCTTGCCAATTTCGCGCTCCATGAGAAGGATACCGTCAATGTCTTTCTTTTGGCCAAAGGCGTCGAATATGAAAAACTCTTAAGCGAAAAATACGACATCGTCGCGCAGGCGCAAAAGTTTCTGGACGCCGGCGGAAAAATCCTCGCCTGCGGGACGTGTCTGAAACTCCGTCAACAAGACGGAAGCCAGCTTTGTCCCGTCTCTACTATGAAGGATTTACACCAAATTATCAGAGAGTCCGATAAAATAGTGACATTCTAATCCCCGGCAATATGTGTATGATAACATAACTGAGAAATGAAGAGGGTAAATAATATGAAGTTCTCGCCGATTAGATTTCAGGCCGCGCTGGCGGCGGCCGGCGTTGCTCTTATGCCTTTCGTATATTTGCAGTTTTCCGTTCCGCACGGAAACGGGATAATCGGATTTTCCGATATATCCGGCTCTGTCGCGGCGGGCTCCTATTTAATAATGTTTCTCGTCGGCATAATGGCGGCCTTTACGGCCGCGCATTTTGTTTTAACGACGGTTTATCTGAAAGATTTATTTTTGTGGATTTCGGACAAAAAAGAATTCGACGATTTCCTCGGCAATCCGCTGACGAATACCGGAATTTTTTCGCCGATAATTTCACTGGCTATGAGCATAAACGTTGTTTTGGGGCCGGTAGTTTTTTTCTTTGAATTCTCCGGCGATGTCGTTCAGTCGATGCTTTTGCCCGTTTTTATGATATGGGGAATTCTCTGGGCTCTTTTGCTTCTGGCCGAAGCGAGGGTTCTCAAATTATGGTTTGTGAAACCCGTAGAAACCGAGAAATTGAATTTCGGCTGGCTGCTGGACGTATTCGCCTTCGGAATGGTTTCGCTGGTCGGAGCCGGCATAGCGGTGCTGTCCGTAAAAAGTCATATCGCGTCATCCTCCGCATTGATGACGATAGTCGCCCTCGCCGCCGGGGCGTTTATTTTTGCCGCAAAACTCGTCATACTGATTTATCATCAGTTAAGGGCGGAAAAATTGCCCGAGAAATCGTCTCTGCCGGGATACTTCACCGTCGTTCCCATACTTTGTCTTTTCGGCGTGAGCGTTTATAAATTTAACATATACCTAAAAAATAAATTCGCCTATGATTTGGGGGCCTTTTCGTTTTTTGCCGTTGTGATTTCTTTTGCGGCTGCCGTCCTTTGCATTTTCCTGATAACGTATCTGCTCGAGGAATATTTCAGAGAAGAATTCGGCAAAAAAGAGTTTTATCCGAGTTTATGGAGTCCCGTCTGCGCTTTGGTGGGGTTTGAGGTCTTGGGTTGTTACGTCTACGGGAACTACTATCGGAGCCCGGCGCTGCTGTTCGTGTGTTTCTTGAGCACCGTTATGGCGGTCGTTTTGTACGCCTCCAACTTTTTGAAATACCGTCGTTATGCGAAATAAAACCGGAGCGGCTCTTTAATGAAACATATCTATCTGGACTATAACGCGACCACGCCGGCTCGAAAACTCCGTCGGCGGTATTGAGCGCGATGGGTGTTGCCCCGAACGTCGCTTTTTCTGCCGTCAGAATCAGTATGGGTCTTTTTACGACGGAAGAAGAGATAGATTACGCATTGAAAAAGATAAAGTCGGCCGCGGGCTGAAGAATTTCTTCCGGCTTTACCGGCCGTTTTTAAGCACGTGGATGATTTTCGACAATTCGGGCGCCGAGCCGTTTCTCATCGTCGAGGAAAAACAGAGGGAACTCAGCGTCAAGGATAATGATTTGTTCGCCGCAATTTTGACAAAGGCCACTCCGAAATCAAGCCAAACCCTCAAAGCCCCGCCTGACTGAATCAGTTCTGACAACTTGTCACCCGTAGGGTGATCGTCCACCCCGGGGAGTTTTTTGTTTTTTCCGTCGAGCCATCGACGGGGAGTAAGCATTTCACGCTTGAATTATCGCCTGCAATTACGATTGACACGCCCGTGTTATTTTGTATAATTTGCTTGCGTCAGGGCGCATCTTCGCTCGCCGCAAGGGGAAAACCGTTGTGGGGATGACGGGATTTTGTCGCATATTGCCATTCAACAAAATCAGGATATCCGATAGATATATTTTGGCGGACGCCATTGCCGTCGACGTTATGGCATTTGAAACCATCGTCGCTAAGATGTGACGCTTATGGAAACACCGCAATGCGCCGCGAATTGACTGAAGCCGCGCAGTGGAACACCCTCTGATAGAGCCCCTTCGGCAAGTCGTAAAACTGCGGGCTAACCGGCGGTGGAAAGGAGAAAATAATTATGAGCGAAGAAAATAAGCAGGAAATCATTATGGAATGCCGGGCGAGTTATTCTTTGAGCGATGAGGCGGGCCAAACGGCGGCGAGCAAGGACGCTCAGGCCATATTGAAGGAAGAAAGTATCGCCATTATGCCTAAGTTCGGCGAGCCGTTGTTTTTTTCTCTGAGGGATATTCTTGAAATTTCCGGGGGCGACTATAAAATTTATCTCGCCTTGACTTCAAAAGAGAAACTTACAATTTTTGATCTTGGATATAAGCGCGAGGATTTCCTGCGCGTTCTTTCGCGTCTGCGCAACGAAATTATCCTGAAAGATATGTTGATGCATGAAACGCTTAATAAATCCGGAGTTGAAGCGGAGTTCGTTTATTTTGACGCCGCCGGCAATGAAAAACTAAAAGGAAAATGCGAACCGCGTCTTTATGAGACAGGCATAGTAATAATACCCGAAAGAGGAGAACTCGTCCGCATCCCTTACAGCGACATCTCAGGAATCGTGGACGAAGATTTTGCCCTTGCCGTCGCCACGGACTTTGGAGAAAAATTTATTTTTTCAAAAATGGGCGGGCAATTTAATCCGTTCACGAAAACTCTCTCCGACTCAATCAACGAACTTTCTCTTAATGTCCAATCGTCCCTCAAAGAATTATTGCCTGAATCCGACCCGTCGGTAATAAGACGAGCCGCCCGGATTATGAAAGAAGGCAAAGCGGCGCGAAGAAGCGACATCGAATCAATTTCTCCTGAACTCTGGACCGAATTGGAAAAGAAATTGGAGCCGGCGGGGATAAAAGAAGAATACGATTTTCTGAGGTCTCTTGCCCGGGAAAAGAAAATGTGTATCGGATTAAAACGCGGACTTTTAGGCGATTTGACCGGCGAGTACGTCTGGTTTTTGATTCCTGTGTACGGCGCGAACCCCGACGAGCCGGGTAATGCGGTCGCTATGGAAGCTATTTCAGGCGAAGGCGGCGGCAAGGCGACTTATTTCTTCAGAATCGTAAGCAGAAAGGATTATCCGGATTTTAAGAATATAGAAGATTTGCACAAGGAGACGGACAATTTCATCGGGAAAATAAATCGTTGTATGCTCGCCATAAATTTCAGGAGGGAACCTGTTTACTTACCGGACGAACGGCTGGAAGAGCCGCAGTACCGGAAATATAAATTCGCTATTGATAAAATACCGGCGCTTCGGGATTTGCGGCATCTTTTTATCGGAAGAGTGATACATTCCTCGGCGGAGCAGTGGAAGAAAGATGTGATGGATTTGTTGAAGTTTAACGTAAGCGCGCGGGATGACGATGCCAAATGGAGCAAAACAAAAACAGCGTCGGAAATAACCGGCTATGTGACGGCGCTGGATTTTGACCCAAAATCTCTTAGGGATATAACTGACACGCCCGAAGCGAACGCGATATTTAAAGATAATCCGATTGAAGGGGTTATTCCGCCAAAGTCAAAGGCGCGTTTGACTTTCAGGACTTTTTGTTTGGACGAGGGAAAGCTTGCGCCCGACATAAATACGCCTTATATATTTTCCTACGAGAAACTTGATATGCCTATGTCTTTAAAAATCATGAAATACTTTGCGGGGCATCCCGAAACAGAGCAGGCATTTTCGCAAAATTTAATCTGGAAGCTATGCAGGAAACCGAAATTTGAAGAGTTGACAAAAGAAGAACAAGAGTTTCTTTTCAAAACAGACCCTTACGCGGACAGTGAAGTCAACAATTATAAGAGCGTCAAACATGAGCAATGGAAGGGGCATCCCCAAGAACTCTGGCCCGAAGAAATTATTCCGCAGCCAATTCCCCGCTCAAATATTTTTGCCAAGTTCGTAAGAGCGAAAGGATTTTCCGAGGGAGAAGTCGAGTTTTATAATCCGACAGAAACGTCGCAGAAATTAGTGTTGATAGGTTCAAGTTTGGCAGGCAACTTTTTCAACGCGGTATGTCAGCGCTTGGGGCTTGTTACTCCGACGGTGAGAAGAACACGCGGGTTCTTTACGTCAGACAGCGTCAGGGGATGACAGATGAATAGAGTCAATTTCTCCGACGAAACGCGAGCGTAAAACCTTTTAATAAGTTACGGCAGTCACCGTGTCTTGACGGCTTCAGGTGAAGGCGCGCGCAAATGGTTGATCACCGTTACCGCGGCGTTGGCGCGGAAACCGGTGGCGGGTTTAGCGCGCAAATGGTTGATCACCGTTATCGCGGCGTTGGCTTGCGCTTCAGTTCCGCTCATTATCCCGACAGGCGTTTCGTGATCGCCGCCCGGCGATGCGTAGCCGACAAAACAGATTCTTCCGCGGATTTTTTCCGCGCCGATTTTACCTGAGACAACATCGGCCAGCGAAAATGTTTCAATACTCCCGGCCGGCCCTTTGTAAGATATTTTCGCCAGACCGCCGTTGTACAGTGGCACGGACATATTGCCGAGTTTAAGCACATGCAGCGGCATGCCGAACAACAATACCGCCGCAAGAGAATTTCCTTCTATTGACATTGGTTCTTTGACACCGATGTATTCACGCGCGACCGCGAAGGCGAGCGCCGGAATGAATTTGACCTTGTCTGATGCGCGGGCAAGCGGTGCGATTCCTTTTACGCGCATGCTGTTTCCTGTCCACATCTCGCCGTGGGCAACTGCGCGCGCGTTTTTCTTTAACGCGCCTATCGGATAGATGATCTTTTCCTCGTCCGCAGTTGCCAGAAGTATGACATTGCCGGCGCGGCCGATGGCCCGGGCGAAACGCTCGTCTTCCTGCCTGCCGTGTGAAGACGGCAGGTCAAAAAGTATATTTATGGCAATTATGGCGGCGCTGTGACGGGTAAGCGCGTCCACGCAATCGGCGTAAACGCCGCGTTTGAGCGGGAAGCTGCCGAAAGTTCTTATCGTTTTTCCGTCCACTGCGATTATGGCGACGCGCGGTTCGTCCGCCGGAGTTAAAGCCCGCTTTTTTTGCGCGCAGGCCGTCGGAATGAGCATTAAGAGCGCCGCCGCCGAAACGGCTCCGAACGGCCGGAAAGCGCGGAGATTCTCCGTCGCGCTTTTGCGGCGCGAAATTGTTTGAAGAAAGTGCCTTGGCATTTTCATTTCTGACTCCTTTCAAGGGAAAATTTTGCCGCGATGCGCGGTTGTCGCCGGATTTGGTAAGCATCGACGGCTTTCGTGACATTATAACACCACAATGTAACGAAATTGTTACGTAATCCACGGTGAAAGAAAATTAAAAACAGGGCGGCGCCGCAACACTAAAAGAGCCAGAAAATTGTCGATCCCGCCGCAAGAACAATAGTTGCAATCACGCGGGAAACCATATGCAACCGGGCAATGCGGAGTTGGATTTATCAAAAATTAAAGAAGGAGGTGATTGATTATGCCGGGATACAAACATCCGTGTAATTATTGCGGCAAACTGATACCGCCCGACTCAAATGTTTGTCCGTTATGCGGCAAGGTAAACCCGCTGGGTCCGTTAAGATGCCCCAAATGCAGGAATCCAATCCAAAAAGATTGGAAGAAATGCAGCAATTGCGGGATCTCCCTGGAAATTGCTTGTCCAAAATGCGGCGAGACAACATTTTTTGGGGACTACTGCGAACATTGTGACGCACGGTTGGTTGTCGTCTGTCCAAATCCAAAATGTAAAACAGACCAGCCGCCGGTCGCAGAGAAATGCATAAAATGCGGTAAACCGCTAAAATAAAACGGAGGATAAAACTATGGCGTTGCAACCATTTACAAGTAATTTCGCGGACAACAGCACGGATGCGGGTTTTCAGTTCACGTTTTTTTGCGATGTGTGTCGCGAAGGATACAAAACGAAATTCGTCGAGAGCAAGTCGCACAAAAAAGGTCAGTTCTTTAAAAACCTGGGAAAAATCGCAAGCGCGGCGGCGCAGATCACAGGAAAGTACAATATCGGTTACGGCGTGGACAGAGGAGCCGATGTAATATCGGGCAGATACAGCGGAATGTCGCCGGATTGGCACAAGGAACACGAGGCGGCGTTCGAGTTCGCCCAGAACGAGGCGAAGCAACACTTTCACCGTTGTCCTAAATGTAAAAAATATGTCTGCGAAAACGACTGGAACGAACAGGAAGGACTTTGTGTAAACGATGCTCCGAGAGTAAACGTCGAAGTGGCCGCCGCCAAAGCCCAAAAGGCGGTGGAAGACATAAAAGCGAAAGCGGCCTCGACACAGGTTTTTACCGGCGAGATAGAAAGCAAGCAAACGCTCTGCTCCCAATGCGGCAAACCCGCCGGCGAGGGCAAGTTCTGCAACAACTGCGGCGCATCGCTTGACTTAATAAAATGTTCAAAGTGCGGCGCGCAGAGTCCGGCGCAAACGAGATTCTGCGGAGGTTGCGGCGCAAAATTCGAATAAGCGAATTGCCGTCGCATATCTTCGGAGGAACCGGAAATCTCCGTCCGGACATTCGGTTTGACGGGCGCAGATAGGGGGATTAGTGTGGCGCCGGGTCGCGCGGGGTAACTCCGGCAATATCGCCTTTTGAGTCCGTCACTATAAAATAAACTATATCGCCTCTGCATCCCTCTACGACGGATACGCCGCAAGCGTTCTTTTTCAGTATCGCGGTTTTGTCGAAAAAATAGACGAGGGCGATAGAAAAAATGCCGCCGGTTTCCTTCCGACTTTGATAGAATAATAAAAAGCGGCGATTCCGCCGCAGATTTGCCTGATTATGCGAAGTTCAATAAAGAGGAATTAAATGCCGTTTCCGTTTTTCGGACATATTATTTCGACTGTCGGTCCGCGTTTGGGTAAATTTCTGCCCAAAAAGAGTATTGCCGAGGAACATCCCCTCAGGGACGAACTCTTCAGCATAGATCAGTTTGAGGCGCACGCCAAAAAATTGGCCGGAAAACACACTGTCAGTTTCAAAAGGGGTCGGGAAAAACTTCTGTCGCGCCTGAAAGAAAACGAAAGGATACTGTTACGGACATATGAGTTGCTCAATGAGGCGGGAAAAGTCAAAAGAAGAATATCGCCCGCCGGCGAATGGCTGCTCGATAATTATTATCTTATCGAGGAACAAATCCGTCTCGCGCAAAAATACCTGCCTAAAGGTTACAGCCGCGAATTACCCAACTTAACCAAAGGTCCCATGGCCGGATATCCGCGTGTCTACGATATCGCAATGACGATGGTTTCCCACGGCGACGGCCGGCTCGATATCAAGGGACTGTCCGGATTCGTGTCATCCTATCAAACCGTCAAACATCTGAAACTGGGCGAGTTGTGGGCCATCCCCATAATGTTGCGGCTGGCCTTAATTGAAAATTTGCGGCGCGTTTCATCCCGTATGATGCGTTCTCAAATCGACAGAGACCGCGCCGCCGCCTGCGCCGACCGTATTCTTGAAGTTTCGGCAAAAGACGCTAACGACGTAATTCTTGAGATTGCCTCAATGGCAAAGAGCGATTTGCCGCTTTCCAGCTCTTTTGTGGCGGAATTCGTCAGGCGGATTCACGGTCAAAGTTCCACGCTGAACCTTCCTCTGAGCTGGCTGGAAAAGAAACTTTCCGAGCGCGGCGAAAACATAGACCGGCTCATACAATCCATCGGTCACGATCTGGCCGCCGATCAGGTGTCGATGGCAAACACCATAGAGAGTTTGCGGCTGCTTGAAGCCAAGGACTGGCACGATTTTGTCGAACAGTCAAGTATCGTCGAAGAAATTTTAAGAAGGGACCCGTCCGGCGATTACGGTCTGATGTCCTTTGCCACGCGCGACGGTTATCGCCACGTGATAGAAAAACTTTCCGCGCAAGGCCGCCTCGCGGAAGAAGCCGTCGCCGCCGCGGTCGTTCGACTCGCGGCGGAAGCGGAAATATCACTCGGTCGTCGGGCCGCGGCGGCGCATATCGGATATTACCTTATTGATAGGGGACTGAGGCAATTATACCGCGCATTGGGGCTTCGAGCGCCTTTAAGCGTGTCTCTACAAACGAAAAATACGGCCCTGCCGTTGAGCGCGTACATAGGTTCGATTGTAACTCTGAGCGCAGCCGTTTTTGCCGCGTTTTTGTTTTTGGCGCAGGACGTCCTGTCGGCGCCGTGGCCGCGGCTTGTGTTATTCGTCATCCCGCTGTTTGTTGTGGCGGGTCAGGCGGCGATTTCCGTGGTGAACTGGATTTCAACCATTCTTGTCAAACCCGGTCCGCTTCCCAGGATGGATTTCTCCGAAGGCATTCCGGCCCGGGCGCATACGCTGGTAGTCGTTCCTTCCATGCTGAGCGGCCCGCGCGGGGTGGAATCGCTTGTTGAAAATATGGAGGTCCATTATCTGGCGAATACCGACGCCAACGTGGATTTCGCGCTGCTGACGGATTTTTGCGACGCGCCGCGGATGACCATGCCCGACGACGACGCCCTTCTTGCGCAGGCCGTCGCCGGCATAGAAAAACTTAATCAGAAATACCGCCGCCTCAAAGAAAATATTTTTTATCTTTTCCACCGTCCGCGCATTTGGAACGACAGGGAAAGTGTGTGGATGGGTTATGAGCGCAAAAGGGGAAAACTCGCGGATTTGAATTCTCTGCTGCGCGGCGGCGCGAAAGATAAATTCAGCGCGATAGTGGGCGACCCCGGGCGCTTGCAGGACGTAAAATACGTTATAACGCTCGACGCCGACACGCGTATGCCGCGCGACGTCGCGCGGGAGTTGGCGGGCGTTATCGAACATCCGTTGAACAGGCCGGTCTACGACGAGAAAAAGCGGCGCGTTACCGCCGGTTACGGCATTTTACAGCCGAGGGTGGAAGCCGCCTACCCGGGCGGGAATCCGTCCCTGTTCGTTAAAGTGTACGGCGGCGAATCCGGCATCGACCCTTATACAAAGACCGTCTCGGACGTGTATCAGGATCTTTTTGGCGAGGGGTCTTTTATCGGAAAGGGCCTTTACGACGTCGATGCCTTTGAAAAATCTCTCGCGGGACGTTTTCCGGAAAATCTTATATTGAGCCACGACCTCCTGGAAGGATGCTACGCGCGCTCCGCGCTTGTCACCGACGTGCAGCTTTATGAAGAATATCCCGCCGCCTACCTCAAAGACGCAAGCCGCAGACACCGATGGATTCGCGGCGACGTCCAGATAGCCCGATGGATATTCGCGAAGGTGCCCGCCTTCGGCGGTAAAAAAGTCAAAAATCCTATATCCGTTTTGTCCAAATGGAAAATATTCGACAATCTCAGACGGACGTTAGTTCCGGCGTCGACCGCTTTTTTGCTTTTGTTCGGGTGGACGTTTTTTGAGCCCGCGTGGTTTTGGTCGCTTGCGGCGATAGCTTTTATGGGTTCGCCGGCGGCGCTCGCGGAACTGGTTAAGGCCGCAAGAAAATCCGCGGAGATAACTCTGAACGCGCATTTGGATTCCATGCTTTCCTCGCTCCTCTCCCGCGCCGGACAATTTTGTTTTTCACTCACTTTTGTCGTCTATGAGGCCTTTTACGGTTTGGACGCGATCGCGGCCGCATTGTGGCGTATCCTCGTTTCGCGCCGGCGCCTGCTCAAATGGAAAACGTTCAACGAATCGGCGTCGAGCTCGCCGAAAAACATTTTTGGTTTCTATAAAAAAATGTACGTGCCGCCTATGATAGTCGTTTCTTTTTGGGCGTATTCGGCGTTAGTACAAAAAAACATAGACGCGCTTACGGCTGCAATTCTGGGTTTGTGGGCGTTGGCTCCGGCCGTCGCGTATTTGATCAGTCGTCCCGGGTCCTCCCGCAAAATCATTCTGTCCGTTCCGCAGCTTCTTTTTTTGAGAAGCAAGGCCCGAAGGATTTGGGATTTTTCCGAAACCTTTGTCACCGAGCGGGACAACTGGCTTCCGCCGGACAATTTTCAGGAAGAGCCCCTCGGCGCCGTCGCGCACAGGACATCGCCCACCAATATAGGGCTGTCTCTGCTGTCGAACCTCGCGGCGTATGATTTCGGTTACGTGTCCATGGGGCGGATGTTTAACAGATCGGAAAAAACTCTCGGCACGATGGATCGCATGGAAAAATACAGAGGACATTTTTATAACTGGTACGATACGCAAACCTTAAAACCGCTTGAGCCGCTTTATGTTTCCTCGGTCGACAGCGGAAATCTGGCCGGCCATTTGCTGGTTTTGCGTTCCGGACTTATGGAAATGAGGGAGAATAAAATAGTCCACTTGAAAATATTCGACGGCCTCGCGGACACTTTGAGCGTTCTTCGGGAATGTGTCGCGCAACTGGCAAAAAACAAAACGCCCGCCCAACCGGGGCTTGCCGGAGTCCTCTCGGAAAAGATAGATTATTTCAGGAAAAACCTCGCCGCTCCGCCTTCTTCTCTTCCGGAAATACACGCGCTTTTGCGGCGTTTCTCGAAGGATATATCCAAAGTTCTGTCAGTTTTGCCCTCTGAGGATACCTGGAAAATTAAAAAATGGGCGCAAGTGTTTGAAAGACAGTGTTATGATTATCTGGAAGATATGTCTTTTATAGCCCCGTGGATTCTGATGCCTCCGGAAATTCCCGGTATGTGGGACAAAGGCGGCGAGAACCGCAGGCGTCTCCTTGCCCGTTTGCGCGAAGAATTGCGGCGTTTGGATGAAATACCCGTATTGTCCGAAGTAGCGATGCTGGAAATGAAATTTTTCTCCCTGATAGACGAAATTCGCGGGGACATCGTTTCATCGGGCGACGACTCGCTCAGAGAAAACGAATGGTTCGAGCAACTCAAAAACGCCATAAGCGCCGCGTCGGCCCGATCGAGCGAAAGAATCACGGCAATCGACTATATAGTTTTGCGCGCCAGCGAACTTTCCGCCATAGAATACGAATTTCTCTACGACAAAACCTCGTATTTGCTTTCCATAGGATACAATGTCGGCGAACATAAATCCGATTCGGGCTGTTACGACCTTCTGGCTTCGGAATCGCGTCTTTGCAGTTATGTGGCTATTGCCCAGGGGCGGTTGCCGCAGAAACACTGGTTTATGCTCGGCAGAATGCTTTCAAAGTACGGCGGCCCGCCCGTTTTGGTTTCTTGGGGCGGTTCGATGTTTGAATACCTGATGCCTCTTTTGGTAATGCCCACCTACGAGGATACTCTTCTTGAGAGAACTTATCATGCCATGATAGGCCGCCAGATAAAATACGCTTCCGCCAACAATATCCCGTGGGGCATTTCGGAATCCGGCTACAATAAAATTGACGCGGCAATGACATATCAGTACCGCGCGTTCGGAGTCCCCGATATAGGTTTTAAGAGGGGACTGTCGGAAGATTTGGTAATCGCCCCTTACGCCGCCGTTATGGCGCTGATGGTCGAACCGGCCAAGGCGTACGAAAATCTCAGACAATTAAATGAGATGGGCTTCGCGGGGGAATACGGTTTTTACGAGGCGGTTGATTATACTCCGTCCCGACTCAGTCGGGATAAAACGCGCGCCGTCGTCAAATCGTATATGGCGCACCATCAGGGAATGAGCTTTCTGTCCCTGGCGTACGTTTTGCTGGATATGCCGATGCAAAGGCGTTTTCTCTCGGATCCCATGTTTAAGGCGACCGAGCTTCTTTTGCAGGAGCGAGTGCCGAAAGAGGCGCCTTTGCTTTATGACGTCGAGGTTACCGGAAGTTTGAAAAAAATCGAAGAAAGAGAAGCGCTCCTGCGCGTATTCATCAATCCCGATACACCCTCCCCCGAAACGCACCTTTTATCCAACGGAACATACAGCGTTATGGTGACCAATGCCGGCGGCGGATACAGCCGCTGGAAAAATATCGGAGTGACAAGATGGCGCGAAGACGCCACATCGGACGCCGACGGAGCTTTCATATACCTGCGCGACACGATAACCGGCGAGTTCTGGTCCGCGGCATACCAGCCGGCATTGAAAAAATCCGATAGCTACGAAGCCGTATTCTCGCAGTCGCGGGCCGAATTCAAGCGCAGGGATAACGGCATAGACACTCACACGACAATAGCGGTTTCGCCCGAGGACGATATAGAACTCCGTCGGGTGAAGATAACCAATACGTCGCGGAGCCGCACTCGCGTCATCGAGATTACCAGTTATGCGGAAGCCGTGCTGAATTATCCCGCCCACGACGCGGCTCACAGGGTGTTCGGTAATTTATTCGTGCAAACTCAGATAATCAGGTCGCACCAGGCGATTATTTGTACCCGCCGACCCCGCTCCGACAGCGACAAGTTTCCCTGTATGCTTCATCTTATGGCGGTGCACGGCAACGCGATTGTCGGGGCATCCTATGAAACCGACCGCAATAAATTTATCGGCAGGTGCAATACGCTTGAGAGCCCCTCGGCCATGCGCGCCAAAGGACGCCTTTCCGACAGCGAAGGTTCCGTTCTTGACCCGATTGTCGCAATCCGCTCTACGGTGGAACTCGGACCCGAAGAGTCGGCTGTAATCGATTATGTCACCGGAATCTGCGAAACTCCCGAAACCGCCCGCGGGTTGATGGAAAAGTACAGAGACCGGAATCTCGCCGACAGAGTTTTCGATCTTGCCTGGACACGCGGGCAGGTGGCATTGCAGCAGATTAACGCCACGGAAGCCGACGCCCAGTTATACGGCCGTCTGGCGAGCGCAATTATTTACGCCAACCCCGCATGGAGAGCCAACGCGAGTGTCCTTAAAGCAAATTACCGAGGGCAGCCCGACCTTTGGGGATACGGCATTTCCGGCGACCTGCCGATAGTCCTTGTTCGTCTGGAAGATCAAAAAAATATCGAATTGGCCGCAAAAATGGTGCAGGCGTACTCGTATTGGCGCCTGAAAGGCCTCGCGGTCGACCTGCTGATATGGAACGAGGACCGTTCGGTTTACAGGGACACAATGGGCGAAAGAATAAACGCCCTTATAGCGGCCAACGCCGAGGTGCAGTCGAACCGCCCCGGCGGGATATTTTTAAGGCGCGCCGATCAAATGTCGGACGAGGACAAAACGCTTTTTGAGACGGTTGCGCGGATAGTCGTTACCGACAGAGCCGGCACTTTGGCCGAACAGATCGAGTCCCGCGCGCGGTTAAAAAAAAGCCGTCCGCCGTTTATTCCCGCTCCCAAAACCGACCGTGAAAACGCGCAGGGAAATATCGCGGAACGCCCGGAACTGGCATATTTCAACGGTATCGGAGGTTTCACGCGTGACGGGCGGGAATACGTTATCACGACCGACCGCGCCCAAAGAACTCCGGCTCCGTGGGTAAATGTATTGGCCAGCCGCGATTTCGGCACGGTAATTTCAGAAAGCGGCGGCGCTTATACGTGGAGCGAAAACGCCCATGAGTTTCGTTTGACGCCGTGGAAAAATGACCCTGTGACCGACACTTCGGGCGAAGCGCTTTATATCCGCGACGAAGAAACGGGAATCTTCTGGTCCCCGACGCCTCTGCCTTCCGGAGGGAATAACCGTTATGTGACGCGCCACGGTTTCGGTTATAGTATTTTCGAGCATGTCCGCTCGGGCATTGTATCGGAACTGACAGTATTTGTTTCGCCGGAACATCCGGTAAAGTTCGCCGTTTTGAAAATCAAAAATATTTCGGGACGCAAAAGAAAACTTTCCGCGACATCGTACAACGAATTGGTTATGGGCTCTCTGAGAGATAAATACCATATGCACATCTCGACCGAAGTCGACCCCAAGACCGGCGCGCTGCTGGCCCGTAATCCCTACAACAAAGAATTCTCCGGCAGAGTGGTTTTTCTTAATGTAAGCGAAACGGCGCGTTTTGTGAGCGGCGACAGAAACGAGTTTTTGGGAAGGAACGGCTCCATCCGTTATCCTGCCGCCATGCGGAGCGAAAAACTCTCGGGCAAAGCCGGCGCGGGTCTTGATCCGTGCGCTTCCATGCAAGTGAAGTTTGAGCTTGACGATAGTTACCAGAAAGATATCGTATTTGCCTTCGGCTCCGCCAAAAGCGTGGACGAAGCCCGCGGCCTTATCGGGCGTTTCAACGGAACGGCGGCGGTCCGGAAGGAACTTGAAAATGTCTGGGATTACTGGAAACGCGTCCTCGGAGTTGTGTACGTGGAAACGCCCGACGACTCGATAAATTTCCTCGTAAACGGATGGCTTCAATATCAGACAATCAGCTGCCGCCTGTGGGGACGGAGCGGATACTACCAGTCCGGCGGGGCGTACGGTTTCCGCGATCAATTACAGGACGTAACGGCCTTAACTCATTCATTGCCCTCTATGACAAGAGCGCAATTGCTATCGAGCGCTTCGCGTCAGTTTATCGAAGGCGACGTTCAGCACTGGTGGCATCCCCCCGCGGGCCGCGGCGTTCGCAGCCGCTGCTCGGACGATTATTTATGGCTTCCATTCGCGGCCTGTCTTTACGTCGAAGAAGTCGGAGACACGGGTGTTATGGATGAGCCGGTCAACTTTCTTGAAGGTCCCGCGATAAAATCGGAAGAAGAGTCATACTACGGCCTGCCGAAAGTATCCGAAAAATCCGGAACATTGTACGAGCATTGTGTTTTGGCCGTAAAAAGAGCTCTTAATTTCGGCGCGCGCGGGCTTCCCCTTATGGGAAGCGGAGATTGGAACGACGGTATGAATCTGGTCGGTCGGCAGGGCAAGGGCGAAAGCGTATGGCTGGCATTTTTTCTGTGCCATATACTTAAATCAATGTCGTCGCTGGCCGAGAGCCGCGGCGATAAAAATTTCGCGGAATTATGCGCCGTCGAAGTCAAAAAACTTTCAAAAAATATCGAGGATAACGCGTGGGACGGCCGATGGTATACCCGCGCGTATTTTGACAACGGGGAAGTCATAGGATCCTCGTCAAACATCGAATGCAGGATTGATTCCATACCGCAGTCGTGGGCCGTCATTTCGGGCGCGGCCCCGTCGGAAAAAGCCGGAGCGGCCATGGACAGCGTCGACGAAATTCTCGTGGACAGGAAACACTCTCTTGTAAAACTGTTCGCTCCGGCATTCGATAAGTCCCCGGACAATCCCGGTTACATAAAGGGCTACGTGCCCGGCGTGAGGGAAAACGGAGGGCAATACACCCACGCCGCCGTGTGGGCAGCCATAGCGTTTGCGATGCTAAAAGACAAAAAACGCGCGTGGGAATTGTTGAATATCATTAATCCCATACATCACGGCGACACATTCGACAAATGCGAAATTTACAAAGTGGAACCTTTCGTGGCGGCGGGCGATGTATATTCCGTCGGCAGCAACGCGGGACGGGGCGGCTGGACGTGGTACACCGGCGCCGCGTCATGGATGTATCGGCTTATAGTCGGGCATCTGCTCGGACTGCGCCGCGCCGCCGGCCGGCTTTATTTTGAGCCCTGCCCGCCCGAAGATTGGCAATCGTTCAAAATGCATTACCGGCACGGGGAAACGTTTTATCATATAGCCGTTCAAAGAATCGGACCCGCGGACGGCGTGGTCTCGGTCGTTGTCGACGGAAAAGAGAGCGAGGACAAATCCGTGCGTCTCATCGACGACAGAAAAGAGCATTTCGCCGAGGTTAAAATAGGATAACCCCGCCGCTTTCGCGGCCTTTCTTTCAAAATAAAATATAATCCACGGTTCGTTTTTTTTGCGATATGACAAGAAGTTTGGATAGTATCTACGGCGACGATTTTTTCAAAGAATGGGGAAGAGAACACGCCGATTACGTTCGCTCCGCCGAAATTATCGCATCGGAAATACACCGGCAGTTTCGCCCCGCCCGCGTGGCCGATATAGGGTGCGGCTGCGGAGTTTACGGACATTTCTTGAGCAAAAAAGGAGTCGATGTGTTTTCATTGGACGGAGTGATTCCGCATAAAGATCACTCCTTTGCCGTTAACATTCATAAACAGGATCTTACGGAGCCCTTTGAAAACGCCTGGGGCGACTTTGACATCGCGTTATGCCTTGAAGTGGCCGAACATATATCCGAATCGCTGACGGAGATTTTTCTTAAAAATCTTGCGCGTTTCTCGTCTGTCCTGATTTTTTCGGCCTCGCCGCCGCATCAGGGCGGATGTCATCACGTTAATGAACAGCCCAAGCGTTACTGGGTACAAAAGTTGGCCGCTTTGGATTTTGTTTACAGCCGTCCGAAAACAGGTCTTTTATCCGAAGCGTTCCGCGTTCTGCGTCCGCCTTATATGTGGATGGCCCAGCAAATCAGCGTCTACGAGCGAGGCAACGCTCATCGACTGCACCCGGGGTCTATGCCGTTCGCTTCGCCGCGTCGTCGTCGCTAAAAACTTGACGCGCGGACGCTTCCGCCGTCGATGCAATATGCGCTTTTGCGCGCATCCCCGCGGGTAAATATATTTTTGTCCGCCTATTGCTTTAGCCCGGCGCAATATGCTATACTGCTCGCGAATGTAGGACAAACAAAGACCGCAAGGTGCTTGAAGTCACCCGGCGCCCCGCGGTTATTTTTTTAACAAAAAGGAGGTGAGATAACAGATGAAAGGCAAAGTTAAGTGGTTTAATGACAGCAAAGGTTATGGTTTCATAACCCCCGAAGAAGGCAGCGACGTATTCGTGCACCACACCGCCGTCCAGATGGAAGGATTCAAATCCCTGAAAGAAGGCGACGAAGTGGAGTTCGAAGTTGTTCCTTCGGACAAAGGTTCCAAAGCGGCCAACGTGGTAAAACTTTAATTACGGCGTTTTAACGCTGTTTTAATGTTTTTCGCGATAGGACTTAGAATCATCCCCGCGCCATAACAGGCCGGACAGAGATCTAAAGATTGTCAGTGTAAATAGAGTAAAGTGCTGATTTTAAAAAGCGGTATTAAAGGCGGAGTGATCATTAAAAGTTCACTCAACCCCAACAAACGGCTTTAGAAATAATAGCAAGATTACCCTTGTAGTTTGCACAGAGCACATTCTGATCTCGTCCGGCCGGCGGGGGGTGTTTTATCGATGAACCGTCGATGTTTAATCGACGGTTTTTTTTGTCGGCGGAGTTTAAGAAACAAAGAATAAGGAACGCCAAACGCGGTGAAAAAAACACAAAGCAACGATAAAGTCCGAAACGTGGCCATTATAGCGCACGTGGACCACGGCAAGACGACTCTTGTGGACCACATGCTGCGGCAGAGCGGGATATTCCGGGCAAATCAGGATGTCTCCGAACGCGTTATGGACAATATGGATCTGGAGCGCGAGCGCGGCGTCACTATCGCGGCCAAAAACTGCGCGGTTCGATGGGGCGACGTTCGGATAAACATTATCGACACGCCCGGCCACGCCGATTTCGGCGGCGAAGTGGAGAGGGCTCTTAAAATGGTCGACGGCGCCCTGCTTCTTGTCGACGCGGCCGAAGGTCCTCTGCCGCAGACCAGATTCGTTTTGCAGAAAGCGCTGGAATCGGGGCTCAAAATTATCGTTTTAATAAACAAAATCGACCGCAAAGACGCCCGCCCCAAAGATGTTCTCGACGAGGTTTACGAACTTTTTATGGACCTCGGAGCCAAGGACGCACAGATAGATTTTCCCGTGATATTTTCCGTCGGACGGGACGGCATCGCGCAAAAAACTCTTGAAGAAAAAGGCAAGGATTTAGGTTTGCTTTTCGAGACGATTATCGACGAAGTTCCCGCGCCTTCGCACAATCCCGACGAACCCTTCCAGATGCTCGTCTGCGACCTTGATTATTCCAACTATATGGGACGGCTTGCCGTCGGAAGAGTTTTTAACGGACGGGTGAGCAAGAACGACAATATCGTCTGCATAAAAGAAGGCGGCGATATCGTGCCTTTGAAAACGACAAAACTTCAGGTTTACGACGGTATCAGCATAAAAGAGGTGGACTTCGCCGGGGCGGGAGACATAGTTATTTTGGCCGGCATCGAGGACGTATCGATAGGCGATACCATCTGTAACGGCGAAAATCCCCGCGCCATCAAGCGCATAAAAGTCGACGAGCCCACTATTTTCATGATGTTTACCATCAACTCGTCGCCGCTTTCCGGCACCGAGGGAACTATCGTTCAGTCGAGAAAAATTTTGGAGCGGCTTAAAAAAGAAACGCTGCAGAACGTCGCCGTGCAGGTCGAGGAATCGCCTTCGTCGGACAAATATATAGTCAAAGGCCGCGGCGAGTTTCAGATGGAAATTCTCATCGAAATGATGCGCCGCGAGGGTTTTGAGTTCAGCGTGGGCCGTCCGCAGGTAATATTCAAAAAGAAAGACGGCAAACTTCTTGAACCCATAGAGCATCTTTTCATAGATTGCGCGGAAGCCAACGTCGGCATAGTCACCGAGAAGATTTCAAGCAGAAAAGGAAAGATGGTCAACATGGTCAATCACGGTACCGGCCGTGTGCGCCTTGAGTTTACCGTGCCTACAAGAGCTCTTATCGGTTATAGAAGCGAGTTTTTGACCGACACCAGAGGCACCGGCATAATGAATTCCTATGTCCACGATTACGAAGAGTATCGCGGCGATTTTTCGTTGAGAAAAACCGGTTCGCTGGTCGCCGACAGAGCGGGCAAGGCAGTTCCGTACGCGATCTTCCATCTTGAGCCGCGCGGCACGTTGTTTATATCGCCCAATGACCCTGTGTACGAGGGAATGATAATAGGCGACAACAGCCGCGACACCGACCTGAACGTCAATCCGTGCAAAGAAAAGAAACTCTCGAATATGCGCGCCGCCGGCAAAGACGACAACATACTTCTTACCCCGATACAACCGATGACGCTTGAAAGAGCGATAACATTCATAAAAGACGACGAACTCATAGAAATCACACCCAAGTCCATCCGCCTCAGAAAGACAGCGCTTGCGATCTCCGAGCGCGGCAGAAAGACCTCTATAACGCAAGAGCAGGATTAACCCTCGTTTCAATCCCTCAATATCATCGTCTGACGACATAAATCCCTTGAATATGAGGTGTTTATTTTGTATATATTTCCGTGTAGAGGCGGGTCTTCTCCGTTTCACGGGGATAAAACGCTATGGGTAAATTATCTATTGTCTCAAACGGCGTGTCGACCTTCGCCGATCGTAATGAGGCCGCCCGTCTGCTTGCGCACGAATTAAGGAGTATTGTCGATAACAAGACAGTATCGCTCGGTATTTTGCGCGGAGGGATTGTTATCGCGCGCCAAATCGCCTCGGTGAATGGGACGGAGCTCGATATCGTTCTGTCGCGCAAAATCGGCGCGCCCATGAATCCCGAACTGGCCGTCGGCGCGGTTTCCGAAAGCGGCGAATTGTTTGTTCAGCGGGAGACGGCCTCGTACGCGGGCGCCGACGACGAATATATCCGGCGCGAGGCGCAGCATCAGATGGTCGAGATAAAGCGGCGCGCGCTGCTGTTTAGAAAAATAGCGCCCAAAGTTCCCCTGGAAGGCAAAACGGTCGTCATCTCCGACGATGGCGTCGCTACCGGCGCCACAATGCGGGCCGCGATATGGGCGGTGCGGCGGGAGCGTCCCAAATTATTGATAGTCGCCGTGCCGGTGGGCGCGCGCGAAACGCTTTCTATGCTTGCCCGCGATGTCGATGAAATCGTAGCTCTTGAAGCGCCCCGCGATTTCGATTCGGTGGGAAGTTTTTACCTGCGTTTCGCGCAAGTGGAAGACAAAGAGGTTTTGGCTATTCTTAAAGAGTACAAGGCGGGATGAGAGGATTTTCCGGTCCGGCGAATTTCGCCGTAAAAATCGTCTCGTAAATCGCGCCGGACGGCGAGAGCGTGCTTTTTATCACGGATATCGCTTCGGGCTTGAACTCGCGCGTCGACAAAACAGCTTCCGCGATGAAGCGCTCGATCTGTTCCCTCTGTCCGCCCGGGCCGTTTCTTATCCGCGCCACGGTAATGTGAGGCACGAATGCTCCCGATGTCACGTGGGCTTTCTGCGACAGCGCCATATCGAGTTGACGGGCGGCGGCCGCTATAAAATCATCGCCCTGCGTTATGCCCGCCCAGACGATACGCGGCGGGCCGTCCGTCGGGAAACATCCGAATCCCGAAATTTTTAAGGTTTTCGCCCGACGATTCGCGACGTTCCCAGCCGCCAGTTTGATCCGCTTTAAGCCGTCCTCGTCGGTCTCTGAGATAAACTTAATCGTGATATGAAGATTGTCCCGCCGGATTACGGATATCCCGCCCGCGGCGCCAAGCGGCGAGGCCGCGCGGAAAATCTCGTCTCTTATATCGGGTGGTATCTCTATCGCGGTGAATATTCTCATATAGGCGTATTTTTCGACCCTCCGCCGGCGGTTGTATGCTTCCTCAGTATATCATATCGTTTTATTCCTAAGTAAAACTATCGCCCCGCCGTCTGTTTTTTTTGCTCAATATCTTCTTTTTTTGTAAAATAACCGAGTCAAAGTATTCGCCGGGGTAGCGAAAAAACGGCTACCCCGTCAAAAAAGATTCGCCGGGGTAGCTCAGTTGGTAGAGCAACGGTTTCGTAAACCGTAGGTCGAGGGTTCGACTCCCTTCCCCGGCTTTTTTTAACACACCATAAAAATGAAACATAAGTTCCGTCGGGCGGCGATACTCCTTGCTCTGGCTTTCGGCGACGCCGCCGCCGTATCCATCGCATTCTTCGCGGCCTATCATGTTCGTTTTTATTCCGGCTTGCTGTCCGTCCATAAGGGAATCCCCGACTGGTCTTTTTATCGCGCCACACTTCTTTTTTCCCTGCCCATATTTCTGTTCGTATTTTTCTACGCCGACCTCTACAAAAATTATTTCCTTCCGGCGATAGACGAGTTCATAAGGACGCTTAAAAACATAACCGTGGCTATGCTTCTGTCGACACTGGCCGTGGCCGTGGTGAGACAGTACGAATTTTCGCGCGTAACTTTTTTACTCGTCTGGGTTTTTGCGATTGTCGGAGTTTTTGCTTTCCGGCAGACGTTCAAGATTTGGGCGCGCTACATTTTAAGAAACATCTACGGACTTGAGCGGGTAATAATAGCCGGAAGAGATTTCTCGTCGATAAAAACGCTCATCAAGGAACACCCTCATTTGGAGGCGGTATATCACATAACCGAAGGCCCCGGGTCGCTTTATGCCGTGAAGGCCGCCGCCGAAGAAAAAAACGTTTCGCAGGTTATACTCCTTAATCTGGATTATCCGCAAAAAGAGTTGATGGCTTTTTACGACTGGTGCGACCTGGCGGGCATCGAATTGAAGGTCTTCCCCGACCTTGTGCAGCTCTGTCTGGGCGAGACGATAATCGACACATCTTTCGGCGTGCCGATGCTGCGCCTTAAGGCCGTGAATCTCAGCGGCTTCAATTTTTATTTCAAGAGGTGCATCGACGTTTTTCTTGCCGCCGCATTTCTGTCGATGGCCTGGCCGTTTTTGGCAATAGTGACGCTGCTGATAAAACTCGATTCCCGCGGACCTTTTCTCTACGCGCACAAAAGAGTCGGCTACCGCGGCGTGCCGTTTTTCTTCTACAAATTCCGTTCCATGGTCGCCGACGCCGACGACCGCCTGGAAGAACTCAAGAAAGCCAGCGACAGAAAAGGCCCCGCTTTCAAGATGAAAAACGACCCGCGCATAACCAAGTTCGGCAAGTTTATCCGTCGATACAGCATAGACGAACTCCCCCAGATAATAAACGTGCTCAAGGGCGATATGTCTCTGGTCGGGCCGCGCCCGCAAGTGCTCTGGGAAGCCGCGCATTACGACGAATGGGCCAAACGCCGGCTGCGGGTGCTGCCGGGTATCACCGGCTTGTGGCAGGTCTCCGGACGCGCTTCTTTAAGTTATGAAGAAATGATAGAACTCGACATTTTCTACATAGAGAACTGGTCGCCCGGTCTCGACGTTAAAATTCTATTTAAGACATTTTTCGCGGTGATGAGCCGCCACGGCGCGTATTAAAAACGGGTGGTCAGGTATAAGCAGGCAGAACCCAGGGATCAAAACTATAAGATGAGTCAATTGAAAAACCCCGTTATTTGTCATTCTGAGTCCTTCAGCGAGCGTCATTCTGAGCGTAGCGAAGAATCTCATAATGCCTCAGGATAAACTCCGCGAAGAATCTTGTCTTCCGACGACCACCCTTCGGGTGGAGACCCTTCACGGAGCATGCCCTGAGTGGGACGAGATCCTTCGCTACGCTCAGGAAAGATACAAGCGGGGATACAACCGGAGGTTTTATGTCTAATGCCGAAAAAATGAAGGCCTTGGAACTTGCCATTACGCAGATTGAAAAAGATTTCGGGAAAGACGCTGTTATGCGTCTGGGCGAAAGACACGCCAAATCGCCCGTCGAGGTCATTCCCACCGGAATACTTCCTCTCGATATTGCCATAGGCGTGGGCGGTATTCCGCGCGGCCGCGTGGTGGAAATTTACGGTCCCGAGGCCGGCGGAAAAACCACGCTCACGCTGTTGATAATAGCGCAGGCGCAGAAGCTCGGCGGCGTAGCGGCTTTTATCGACGCGGAACACGCGATGGACCCGGATTACGCCAAAAAACTCGGAGTCGATATCGACAATCTTTACGTGTCGCAGCCGGATTCAGGCGAGCAGGCGCTTGAAATAACGGAGAAACTCGTGCGCTCCGCCGCCGTCGACGTTATCGTGATAGATTCCGTCGCCGCCCTTGTCCCCAAGGCCGAGATCGACGGAGAAATGGGCGATTCGCATATGGGACTGCACGCGCGGCTGATGTCGCAGGCGCTCAGGAAACTCACTTCGGTGGTGTCCAAATCCAAAACCACGATAATATTCATCAACCAGATAAGACAGAAAATCGGCGTGATGTGGGGAAATCCGGAAACCACGACCGGCGGTCTGGCGCTTAAGTTCTACGCCTCTTTGCGTCTGGACATAAGAAGAATAGAAACGATAAAAAAGGGCGACGAGCCCGTCGGTTCGCGCATCCGCGTGAAAGTGGTAAAGAACAAAGTCGCGCCGCCTTTCGCGCAGGCGGAGTTCGAGATGTATTACGGCGAAGGCGTGAGCCGCGAGGCGTGTCTGCTCGACAAGGGCGTCGACGACGGTCTCGTCGAAAAATCCGGCACTTGGTTCATCTACAAGGAAACTCGTCTCGGTCAGGGCAAAGACAACGCCAAGAATTATCTGAAAGACAACCCCGCCGTCGCCGACGAGATAGAAAAAATATTGAGGGACAAATACTTCGGCCCGAAACCCGCGGACGCGCCCGCTCCGTCGGCTCCGGCGCCTCACGCGGGCTCCAAAAAGAAACAGCAATGAAAATAATAGTGACCGGCGGCGCCGGATTTATCGCATCGCACGTCGCGGACGCCTACGTGTCCGCCGGCCATGAGGTCGTGGTGGTGGATAATCTTTCCACCGGCAGAAAAGAGAACCTCAACTCGTCGGTTCCGTTCCGGCTGGTCGACGTGACCGACCGCGCCAAACTGCGCAAAGTTTTTCTGGAAGAGCGGCCCGACGTGATAAGCCATCACGCCGCGCAGATAGACGTGAGAAAATCCGTCGAAGACCCCGCATTCGACGCGCGGGTGAACATAATCGGCATCATCAATGTTCTTGAAAGCGCGCGAGAGTCGTCCGCGTCCAAGGTGATATTTTCGTCGAGCGGCGGGACTATCTATGGCGAATGCGGCGATACGCCGCCCGCGGAGGATGCCCTTCCGGCTCCAATGTCTCCGTACGGGATATCCAAACTCTCAAGCGAGTTTTATCTGAGATACTACTCCGCCCAGTTCGGGATAAAGCACACCATATTAAGATACGGCAACGTTTACGGCCCGCGGCAGGATCCGCGCGGCGAGGCCGGCGTGGTTGCGATTTTCGTCTCAAAGATTCTTGCGGACGAAGAATGCTTCATTTACGGCGACGGCTTTCAGATGCGCGATTACGTTTATGTGGGCGATGTCGCCGCGGTCAACCTGCTGGCTCTGTCGGCCGGAGACAACGAGACCGTCAATATCGGAACGGGCTCGGCCGCCGACGTAAACACGCTGTTTGCTTTACTGTCGGGACATCGGGCCGGCTACACTAAAAAACCCGCCTACAAGCCGCCGCGCAAGGGAGAACTCTTCAAAAGTTTTCTCGACGTTTCCAAGGCGGCGTCCGCGCTTTCGTGGAAGTCGTCGACCACTCTGTCCGACGGCTTAAAAAAAACAATGGACTTTTTCAAGGCCAAGAAATGAAAGGACAAGAAATGAAAAAAATTACGGGGGTTATTCTTGCGGGCGGAGCCGGCACAAGATTGTGGCCGCGTTCGCGCGCGTACTGGCCCAAGTTTCTCATAAAATTCGGCAAGTATTCGCTTTTGGGAGAGTGTTTTAAGCGTCTGGAATCCTTTATCCCCGCCAAAAATATTCTGGTGGTGACCAATACCGAGCACAAATATTCTGTGGGCGAAGATATTTCGTCGATAAACCCCGCTTGGCCGTCGGACAATATTATAGCCGAACCCGCCTCAAAAAATACGCTTCCCGCGGCCGTCATAGCCGCCGCAAAATCCCTTGCCGCATTCGGCGACGAGCCGATGGTCATCTGCCCCAGCGACCATCTTATCGGCGACAACGCGGCGTTCGCGGCGACTGTCCGCGCGGCCGCCGACGCGGCCCGGAAGGGATTTATAGTTCTTTTCGGCATAAAGCCCGCCCGCCCCGAAACCGGTTACGGATACATAAAACCCGGACGGCGGTTGCCCGGCTTTTCGCGCGTCCGGATGGTTTCAAAATTCGTGGAGAAGCCGCCGCTTGACGCGGCCCGCAGAATATTTAAAAAAGGTTATCTGTGGAACGCCGGAATATTCGTTGTCAAACCGTCCGTCCTTCTGGAAGAAATTAAAACGCATAACCCTTCTTTCCACTCGCTTGTCTCGACGCTTTTAAGCGGTTCGGGGACTACGGATTCGGCGATAAAAAAAGTTTACGGACGTATACCGTCGGTATCCATAGATTACGGCGTCGTCGAAAAATCAGACAGAACCGCCATTATGCCGCTCGGCGTTGCATGGGACGACTTGGGCGACTGGAACTCGGCGCGCCGCGTGTACGGGGCGGATAAGCGCGGCAACGTTTTTCGCGGCAGGGTGGAGTCCGTGGACACAAGCAATACCGTGGTCATGGGGTCAAGGCGTCTCGTCGGTGTGGTGGGAATAAAGGATGCCGTTATCGTCGACACTCCCGACGCTCTTTTGGTGGCATCGGCGTCCGCGTCGCAAAATGTGCGCGACCTCGTGGCTAAAATCTCCGGCCGCGAAGAGGCCTTGCGCCATAGCGTGGTGTCCCGTCCGTGGGGCGAATACGAAGTTCTCGAAGACGCTCCCGGCTACAAAGTTAAAATAATAAGGGTACTGCCGGGAAAAAAACTCAGTTTGCAGAAACACACGCGCCGCAGCGAGCACTGGCTCGTTGTCGACGGTGTCGCGCGGGTGACCAAGGGCAGTTCCGCGAAAATAGTGCGGGAAGGACAGATGACTCACATCCCAGTCCACGCCGTCCATCGTCTGGAAAACGTTTCCGGAAAGATACTTGAAGTCATAGAAATTTCCCGCGGCAGATATATATCCGAGGACGATATAATAAGAATAAAGGACGATTTCGACAGAAAATGAAAAAAATAATCAGGGCCTTTGTTATGGCCGCCGGAGCCGGCACTCGTTTGCGTCCGCTGACTTTCAGCATACCAAAGCCGATGGTTCCGGTAGTCAATAAACCCGTGCTGGAGCATACCATCGAAAACCTCGCCCGCCACGGTGTGCGCGACATAATGATGAACCTGCATTATCGCGGCGACATGATAAAAGATTATTTCGGCGACGGCTCCAGATGGGGCGTGCGGATATCGTATTCGCCGGAAAAAAAACTTATGGGCACCGCCGGCGGAGTAAAAAGATGCGAAGATTTTCTTAAAGACGGAACTTTTTTAGTTCTGTCCGGCGACGGCCTTGCCGACGTCAACCTTTCGGCGGTTCTTGATTTTCACAGAAGAAAAAAATCCGCGGCTACAATGGTTCTTAAAGCCGTTGATTCCAAATTCGACTACGGCGTCACCCTGTTGTCTCCGTCGGGAAGGATAAGGAAATTTATAGAAAAACCTCTGTGGTCCGACGTGTTTTCCAACACGGTAAATACCGGTATTTACGTTTTCGAGCCCAAGATACTCAGGATGATACCGCCCGGCAAATTTTACGACTTCGGCAATACTCTTTGGCCCCGGCTTCTTAAAAAACGCCTTCCGATTTACGGATATGTGACAAAATCTTACTGGACCGACGTCGGCAATTTAAAAGAATACCGTCAGGGACAGCGCGACGCTCTCGACGGGAAAATCTCTCTTAAAATACCCGGGCGTCAGATCAGGAAAGGCGTTTACGTCGGAGACGGCGCCAGAATCCATCCCACGGCGCGTCTTTTGGCGCCTTGCGTCGTCGGCAGAGAATGTCTCATCGAAAAAAATGCTATAATCGGCCCCGACACGGTGATAGCCGCCAAGTGCAGAATCGCCCGCGGCGCTTCCGTATCAAACTCCATACTCTGGGGCAGGGTTCGCGTCGCCCCGAGGGTAAAGCTCGATAATTGCATCATTGGATATCGCGCAAAAGTAGTATCGGACATATCGGTCTACGAGGGAACAATACTCAACGTGGACTGAAAATATAAACGCGCGGCGGACTTTTGAATCCGCCGCTCGTCGTAAAGACAAGGAGAGATAAGCCGTTATGAAAAAAAAGACATTTGTTTTCACTTCGGAGTCGGTGGGCGAAGGCCATCCCGACAAGGTTTGCGACCAGATTTCGGATTCCATATTGGATGCCATTCTCGCGGGCGACCCCGCGGGCCGCGTGGCGTGCGAAACGTTCATCACCAAGGGACTTGTCATTGTGGGCGGGGAAATTACCACCAAGACATTCGTGCACGTGCACAGTCTGGTGCGCGACATCGTCAAAAAGATAGGATATACCGACCCTAAATACGGTTTCGACTACAAAACCTGCGCCATATTAAACGCTATTCACTCTCAATCTCCCGACATATCTCAGGGCGTGGACACCGGCGGCGCCGGCGACCAGGGAACGATGTTCGGCTACGCTTGCCGCGAAACGCCGGAACTTATGCCTCTTCCGATAATGCTTGCGCACCGGCTTGTTAAAAAACTGGCCGATGTAAGACGCTCCGGCGAGCTTCCGTATCTGGGCCCCGATTGTAAATCACAGGTGTCCGTGGAATACGTCGACGGCAAGCCCGTCCGTGTCCGCGACGTCGTTATCGCCTGCCAGCATACCGCCGACGTTCTCGATAAGAGCGGCCGTAATATGCGCGACAGCGCCAAACAGGAAATTATTCGCAAGGTCGTAAAGAAAATAATTCCCGCGAAATATCTGACCTCCGCCACTAAATACCATATTAACGCCACCGGCAAGTTCGTCGTCGGCGGGCCTCAATCCGATACCGGTATGACGGGCAGAAAAATAGTCGTCGATACTTACGGCGGATGGGCGCCTCACGGCGGCGGAGCGTTTTCCGGCAAGGACCCGACGAAAGTCGACCGTTCCGCCACGTACATGGCACGCTACATAGCTAAAAACATTGTGGCCGCAGGAGCCGCCGTCGAGTGCATGACTCAGCTGGCCTACTGCATAGGCGAGGCGGAACCCGTTTCGGTGCTTGTGGATACACGGGGCACCGGCAAGGTTCCCGACGAGAAACTCTCGAAAATCGTGCGCGACATATTTCCTCTTACGCCCCGCGGAATCATATCGCATCTGAAACTGACCAAACCCGTTTATGTTAAAACGGCCGCTTACGGACATTTCGGCCGGTCGGGTTTCACGTGGGAGGCCACGGATAAAGTCGCGGCCATCCGCAAGGCGCTGTAAAAACAACCGAATAATATTACAAGGACGGACACACTCATGAAATTTCACGTAAAAGACATTAAACTTGCCGACGCCGGCCGCAAGAAAATAGAATGGGCCGAGCGCGATATGCCGGTTTTAAGAGCCATAAAGAAGCGTTTCTCGTCGGAAAAGCCGTTGAAGGGCGTGCGGATGGCGGCTTGCCTTCACGTTACCACCGAAACGGCCAATCTTATGATAACGCTCAAGGCCGGAGGCGCCGACGTGCGGCTTTGCGCCTCCAATCCGCTGTCTACCCAGGATGAAACGGCCGCCGCGCTCATAAAACATTACGGCATCTCGACGTACGCCATAAAAGGCGAAGACAACAAAACGTACTACAAGCACTTGAACGCTTCGCTCGATCACAGACCCCAAATAACGATGGACGACGGCGCCGATCTGGTTTCAACGATACATTCCAAAAGGCGCGAAACGCTCGACACCATAATCGGAGGAACGGAGGAGACGACTACCGGCGTTATCCGTCTGAGGGCAATGGCCGCCGACGGAGTTCTGCAATATCCCATAATCGCCGTCAACGACGCGCTGACGAAGCATCTTTTCGACAACCGTTACGGGACGGGGCAATCCACCATCGACGGAATACTCAGAGCCACGAACATGCTGCTGGCCGGCAGGACAGTCGTTGTGGCGGGCTACGGATGGTGCGGCAGAGGCGTGGCGATGCGCGCAAAGGGACTTGGCTCAAACGTCATCGTTACCGAAATAGACCCTCTTAAAGCAATCGAAGCCACAATGGACGGCTTTATGGTAATGCCCATGCTTAAAGCCGCCGAAGTCGGCGATTTGTTCATAACACTCACCGGCGACATAAACGTCGTCGACAAGGCGCATTTCGCCAGGATGAAAGACGGCGCCATCGTCTGCAATTCGGGACATTTTAACGTGGAGATAAACATCCCCGCCTTAAAGAAGATGTCCAAGACGTCGCGCGAAGCGCGTCCTTTCGTCGACGAATACGTTCTTTCCGGCAATAAAAAGATTTATATTCTGGCCGACGGACGTCTTATAAACCTGGCCGCGGCGGAAGGGCATCCCGCCTCAGTCATGGATATGTCTTTCGCCAATCAGGCGCTGGCCGCGGAATATATGGTCAAAAAGGGCGGCGATCTGAAAAAATCGGTATTTCCCGTCCCGCGCGACATCGACGAAAAAATCGCGGCTCTTAAACTGGCCGCGATGGGCATCAACATAGACCGCCTCACGCCCGAGCAGAAAAAGTATCTGTCCTCGTGGCAGGAAGGCACATAATAACCGCCGTAAATTTTAAGTTGAGGTTGTTGAAAAACGTCCCTTTCTCCCCGTGTGTCATTCCCGCGAAAGCGGGAATCCAGAGTTTCCGTCGTAGTATGGATTCCCGATAACAACATTCGGGAATGACGTAATAAGGGTTTTCGACCGAATCAAGTTCATAAACTTTTCGAGGGAGAGACGTGTATGACGAAATTCGCGCCCGTTTTTTTATTTTCAGTTTTAGCGAGTATCTCGGCTCCGGTACACGCCGGAAGTTTTAAGATACTGGGCTCCCGCCCCACGGCAATGGGCGGAGCGTTTGTCGCTGTGGCCGAGGGGGCGCTTGCGCCCTACTGGAATCCGGCCGGGCTCGCTTTTCAGAGGGGTTTCGGCGTGGAACTGCCGGTCGGCGCGAATATCGAGGCCACCGGCGGTGTTCTAAATTCCGCAAGAAAAATCTCCGATTCTGCCGCGTCCATATCCCGCCTTCAGGACGCGCAAAAATCCGGCGCTGCCGTCGGACTCGCCGACCTTGACACCTTCTCGCAGGCAATCATAAATCTCAAAGAAATGGAAGGCCCCGGCAAAGGGCTTGAAATCGACGCGGCCGGAGGCGCAAATTTCACAATAGGCCGATGGGCCGTAACCGTCAATAATTTCAGTTCGGTCGGAGTTGACCCCGTCATAGATTTAAGCGGCGTTTATCTGGGCTCCACGACCGTGACCGCCGCCCCCGCCCCTTCGCTTTTTAGGACTTCGTCGTCGGAAAGCTTTGACGGTATCGACCTTTCCAAAATAGCGGCCAGCACCGATGCGCCTTCGGGTCTTGAGACGGAGAGTTCTGACTTGTCGTTGTCCGTTCAGGCGCTCGCCGACGGAGCCGGGGTGAAACTGGGCAATTTGTCGGCGGCTCAAATAGCCAACGCCCTGATAAATATGGCAGTAGCCCAAAATATGTCGGCCGACGAGATACGCTCCGCCGTCGCTCAAATAGGCGCCGCTATGCCGATTTTGCTGAATCTTGCGGGTGGCAGGGCATTCAAAGAAAATAATTCAAATATTACCGTCAGAGGCGTGTCGCTTACGGAATTGGTCTTCAGCCATGGAAGGAAACTTCCGGAATTCGAAAAATTGCGTTTTCTTAAGGGCATTGCCGTCGGTGTCGGCGTAAAATACGTAATGGCCGACACAATGTACGCCCGACAATATTTCCTTAGGGAAGGCGATTCAACGAAGTTGAAGGACATCGGCGACATCGCTGGCCAAAACACTAAGCAGTCGTCGTCTCTTGCCCTGGATTTGGGTTTGTTGTGGCGCAGGGACGATATACTTTTTAAGCCCCGCGCCGGTCTTGTCGGCAAGAACGTCAATTCGCCCGTTTTCGCAATGCCGGATGCCGCCGTCTCCGACGGATATGCCGATTATAAACTGGATTCACAGTGGCGGTTCGGCGTAGCCGTAAAACCTAAGAATTTCTGGCTTGTCGCCTGTGACATTGACCTGACGGCCAACCATACGGAAGTGTCCGGCTACGATTCGCGAAATCTGTCTTTCGGCAACGAGATAAATATCGTTAATCGTCCCGCGTTTAATTTTGCTCTGCGCGCCGGATTGGTGCAAAATCTGGCTTTCAGCGGGGCCCCGATGACCTACACCGGCGGGTTCGGCCTGCGTCTATTCGGTTTCAATATGGATTTTGCCGGAGCCATGTCCGCCGATAAAGTCGCCGTCGGTGATAATCAGGAACTGCCGTCGCGGGCTATGGCATCCTTGGCGCTCTCGCTTAATTTCTAAAAAAATCCCCGCGTAACGATAACTTGAAAATCCCGTCCCATAAAGTAATTATTCCGCTGATAGCCGCCGCGCTATCGCTCTGCGTTTTTCAACAGCGCGCCTTTGCGCTCATACCCGCCGACGGCCGCCCGCGCCCGGGCCGCTTCCGCGACGGCGTTTCACGCAAACCCGATCCCGCAAAACTTCGCCGTATGGGCTACTCGGCTCCTGAAATCCGCCGCGCGATGGGAACCGAAGGCACAAAAAAAGTAGCCGTAATATTCGTTAATTTTCCGTCGGCGGACGGCACTACTTCAAGCTCCATCGACGGCACCCGTCAGATACAGGACCCCGCCAAGATAATGACCTACATCAGCAGTATGACACATTTCTACAAAGAGGCATCCTACGGCAAACTCAATCTTGTATTCACGACATATTCCGCCGTCACCGCCGACTACGGGATGTCCTACTATTCCGACGACAATGCCCATTTGCTTATCAAGGAAGCCATCATGGCCTCCGGCGCAAATGCCGCTACGCACGACGCCGTAATGATAGTCCACGCCGGTTACGGTCAGGAATCCACCGGAAAGTCCGGCGATATTTTTTCGGCGTTCTACCCGAGCGAATATTTTCCGATACCGGTAAACGGTTTCAGGGAAGGATTCGTGGTGCCGGAATTTCAGAAACCTCTGGCGTGGTCTCCTTTCGGAGTTTACGTCCACGAAATGGGGCATCAGCTGGGACTTCCTGATTTATACAGCACGGACAAACTGACGGGCGGCACGCGTATCGGAATCTGGTGTCTTATGGATTACGGGCCGTGGGGCGGCGACGGACACAAGCCGTCACATTTAAGCGCGTGGTGCAAAAATTACCTCGGCTGGCTGGAAGTATCGACCGCCGCTGCGGCGGGAGAATATGCGCTCAACACCGTCTCATCGTCATCGGGGATATTGAGAATTCCCATAGACGTCGCATCTGATCCCGACAACGAATATTTTTTGGTCGAATATCGCCGTCGTGACGATGCCGTCGCCGCATACGACAAAGATTTGCCGGCTTCGGGCATCCTGATTTGGCATATCAATGACACCGTCGGGTCAGTGCCCGTCAACGATGTGAATAATTATCCGGTTTTGCGGGTTGCTCTCGTGCCCGCCGACTCCACTTTACCGTCTTCAAATTACGGGGACGTTACCGACCCATGGCCGGGCTCTAAAATAACTTTTGCCGACCCCGACTCGCGCGCTTACAGCGGCGCGGCGTCGGGCATCGCCGCGGCAAATTTCAGGAATTACGCCTCATCGTCCGTATTTTCCGTCGACAAAATTGCCGTCTCGCCCGCGTTCGCGCTGTCGCGTCTGGTTAATTACCCCAACCCCGCAGGGAAAAATTTCTTCCATCCCCGCGGCGTCTTGACTACGATAAATTTCCGAACATCTCGGCCCGCTCGCAATATAAATCTTGCCATATATAATATAACCGGCGAGAAGATATTAAGCGTGCCGTCCTCGGCCGTAAGTATCCGCGTGGGCGGTTCGGGCATAGGCGCGTCTTCCGACGAGAACTGGGTTTACGAGTTCGACTGGAACGGCAAGGACTCCGGCGGCGCGGATGTGGCGCCCGGAGTTTATATTTACCGCCTCCGCGCCGACGGACAAATCAAAACGGGCAAGATGGTCGTTGAGAGATAAACGTAACAATTCGGTTACGATTTTGAGTTATACTCTTCGTGGTCATATGCTTAAGAATTGGTTCACAAAACACTGGAAAGATGCTATGAAACAAGCTTTGAGTACGGCAGGCAATGTCGCCGGGGATGAAGAATAGTTCTAAATATCGACGGAAAAAAAAGGGGGGGGGGGATTTATGGTTTTCGTTATTTGGGGCGTTACAATTTTGGCGGACTTTATCGGCACGGCAATGTTGGTGGGGGTTGTTTTTTTTGTATTATTCGGGCATGAAATAAAAACGACCTTCGATTTTAAGGCGTTTTTCGCGTTAATGTGCACCATAGCCATTTTTAACATTTATGATTTGCCGATTTTAAGGTCGTTAGACCTGATAATAGAAATCAACAACGAACAAGTGACGAGATTTTTGGGCGCGCATGGAAGAGCGAGGTTGAACTACTTAATCGGTGTTGAATGGCTCTCGCTCGTCAGATGGTTCTTTCAGTCGATTCTGGGATATTTTACGGGCAAAATGGTTTACTCAAAATTTCTCGCGCGGAGCATCCGCGCCGCAAAAGTGGTGTAAAAATCTTTTTACCTTCTGAGGAACACTTATGAAAACCTATCGCAAGACAATCACCGTCAACACTCCGACACGCCGGGCGTATCTGAATATCACTCCCGATGTCGAAAAAGCCGTACGCGAAAGCGGCGTCAAAGAAGGGCTTTGCCTGATAAATCCAATGCACATCACGGCGTCGGTTTTTATCAACGACGACGAATCCGGCCTGCACAAGGATTTTGAAATCTGGCTCGAAGACCTCGCGCCGTTCGACGCGAAAAAATACCGTCACAATCTGACCGGAGAGGACAACGCCGACGCTCACCTGAAAAGAACGATAATGGGAAGGGAATCCGTCGTGGCGGTTACGGAAGGAAAACTCGATTTTGGCCCGTGGGAGCAGATTTTTTACGCCGAGTTCGACGGGCGTCGTTCAAAGCGCATCCTGATTAAAATCATCGGCGAATAAATTGTGCCAGGGCTTCGGAAATCTCCCCGGGAATTCTGCGCGGTTTGAAATTCTCTCCCAGACACACCAGTTTTGTGGATCCTTCGACAAGCAGCCGTCCGGATTCTTTCAGTCGGACGGCATACCCGAACACCATATAAGCCCCGCCTGATTCTTCGATGTTCGCCTCGACCGACAGCATATCGCCCAGCTTCGCCGGCGCTTTGTAGTAAACCTTGGCGTCGGCAACGGCGAACTCAATTCTTGCTTTTTGCGCCCACTCGGCGGCATCAATGCCGGCCGCGCGAAGGAATTCGGTTCGAGCTCTTTCGAAATACCTCAGATAATTCGCGTAATAAACTACGCCGCCCGCGTCCGTGTCCTCATAGTAAACCCTGATGTCGACTTGAAATGTGTTCTTTTCCATACCGGAAATTATACAAATTTAGCCCCCTATAAAAAACCCTTGACTTTTTCCGGTTATTTGTGTATATGTATGACGCAGTCGAAAAGGCAAACCCCGGGAAACCGGGGGACGCAAAGCTACGGAGCTAAAGATAGGGGGCTATCAAACCGACGAGCGAAAGCGAGTCGGATCCCGAAAAATCGGGATGCTGGCCGGGCTGCCGAAGTGGTGATATCAGGTTCCAGCAGTTGCTCGAAGAAGTTGTAAAGTCGGAGCCGTTGCTCGAAGGTGTGTTTCATCAGGGCTTCGGCGGCAGATTCACCAAGTCCCCCTATCTTTAGCTACCGAGTCGCAAGGTTCGGTAGCTTTTTCATTTGTACCTTATCGTTTCAATTGTCCGATAAACGGCAAACCCCGGGAAACCGGGGGACGCAAAGCCGTTCCGCTCCGCGCGATGTTCCGCGGATCGGGACTCACCGACGATACGTTGGTGAACGGGCCTTCCTCCCCGCAGGATAATGCGGGGAAAAGGCGGCTGGGTTACCGAAGGCAATTATGAGAAACATAGAAAAAAGACACTATCGTCTTTCCTCGCGTATTTCAGGCGCGCGCGCGTATATATATAATACGCTCGCGGATGTTTGCTTTCTTGCCTGGTGCGCGGGGCTTGTTTTTTTAATGACCGTCGCCGAGGCAAACCAGTTTGCCCGCGCCGCAGTCGTCGCTGTAACGGTCGCTCCGGCCGGTGTGTCGCTGTTCAACTATCCCAACCCCTTCGATTCCCGCAAAACCGCAACCCGCATAATCATCAACAGACCCGCAGCTATCGTGGCTTCTTCGGCTTTCTCGGTTACGATTTATGACCTATTCGGCCTGCCTGTCAGAAGCTACGGCCGCGTGGAACGCGACGAAGTTGTCTGGGACGGCCGCGACGACGATGGCCGTTACGTGGCCAGGGGCGGATATATTTGCGTGGTGTCGACGGCGGAAGGCCGCATAGCGGCTTTAAGAAAAATAGGCGTGATACATTAAAGGCAGGGGCTAGGGTTTAGGGTCTAGGGTTCAGGAAAATGGGAAAAATAAAAATTAAATTATTGACAAAAATCGCCGGCAAAGTCGCAAAAACTTTGTTTGTGCCGCTTTTTGTCTTTTTCTATCCCCTATCCCCTATCCCCTGTCTTTTCGCCGCCGCCACCGGAGGTCAGCCGGGACAGTTTGTCGCATGGGGCGCCGGCGCGCGGTCGCTGGGCATGGGCAAGGCGTTTTTTGCCGTGGCCGACGATGCTTCGGCTACCTACTGGAACCCCGCGGCCATGACGCAACTTGACCGCAAAGAGATAATGGCTCTTCACGCCGCGTTGTTCGCCGAGACCAGTTTCAACTTTTTGT
The DNA here is from genome assembly GCA_002841695.1 of Elusimicrobia bacterium HGW-Elusimicrobia-1. Taxonomy (NCBI): domain Bacteria; kingdom Pseudomonadati; phylum Elusimicrobiota; species Elusimicrobia bacterium HGW-Elusimicrobia-1. Next base: position 62,452 of record PHAN01000011.1, read on the forward strand.
CCTACGTGCACCCGACGGCCAAATCCGGAGTTTTCGGCGGTAACATTACGCGGCTTCATTCGGGCGGCTTCGAGAAAATAGCCATAACCTTCGACGCCGCGCAGGAAGACATAATCAAAATCGAAAATCTTGGAACCTTCGACGATTCGCGTATGGCGTTTACGCTGGCTTACGGCAAAAAAATACAGGAAAATCTCTCCATAGGTTTGGCGGGCAAATACATAAGCCACTCTCTGGACACTTCGGTTTCGGGGGCATTTACCACCGACCTTACGATGTTTCTTGAAGGCCTAAACCATACGGTTCCTGGAATCAAACTGGGCTTTGGCGTCAATAATTTAATATCGAGTTCCTTTGGCGATACCGACGACATAATGCCTCTGGTATTTCGCATGGGCGCATCCCACAAGTTCCTCAAGGACAAACTTCTTCTTGCCTTCGACATTGATAAATCCATGGAAGCCAATCTCGGATGGCATATCGGCACGGAATATTATCTTATGAATTACCTGGCTATGCGTCTTGGTTTCGAGGGGGAAAGCGGAATCCGCGAGACGACGGCGGGTTTCGGCTTCAAATACAAAGATTACGGACTCGACTACGCCTTTGCGTTTCATGAACTGGGACTCTCTCAGAGGGTGTCGGGCTCATGGAGAATCGGCGATTCCGTAAGCGTAGGACGTTTCGCCGCCGTGGCTCGTTTGATGAAAGAAGCCGTGGAGTCCTACAGAAAAGGCGATTTGCTTCTGGCGTACAACCGGCTTGAGCGTCTGCTCGATATTGACCCCGCCAACAAGGACGCGCAGAATATGTCCCGCCGCCTGCAGGTCATAATAGGCCATATGGACACGGTAGTGGGCGATACCGAAGACGCCGTGGCGTCCAGAAAGGGCATAGTGGCTTATCTTGAAGGCGACGATTCCGGCGCCATAAATTCTTTCAGATACGCGTATTATAAAAAACCCGAAAATGTAAAACTTCTGGGACTCCTCAACAGAATAGAAAAAGAACTCGGCTTGCCCCCCACCGAGTCATACAAAGAAAGCATTGCCGGCTTTACCATAGTCGATCAGAAAGTGTTTGATTCGCGCCAGGCGATTATAGACGGCAAATACGACAAAGCGCTTATGCGCGCGCAGGAAATACTTAATCTTGAGCCCAACCACGTGACCGCTCTTGAAATAATGGGTTCGGCGTTCTTCATGATGGATCAGCCCGATAAAGCCAAAGAAGTATGGATGAAAGTGCTTGAAGTCGACCCGACCAATAAGGTCGTGCCGCAGTTCCTCAACCAGCTCAGATAAGGACGCATAATATAAGGTATATATATGACTTTTGAAAAACGGAGAAAAATTATGAAAAAATCCGACGTCTTCGCCGCCGCGCTGCGCGTAGCCGCCGCTCTGAGTGTTTTCGCGGCCGCATTTTCCGCCGCGACAGCCAAAGCGCAGGACGGCAGCAGCACCGAAGTCACTTTGATGGAACACAAACTCCGCTATGAGCGCGAAAAAACGGAATATCTCCAGAAGGACATTCTCGACAGAGTTCTTGGTCCCGACAAAGCCATTGTTGTGGTGGACGTGGAGTTCGGACTGGACACGGTGACCACGCGTTCCTTTGCCAAAGAGAGAAAGTCCGAACAGAAAAAAGATATCGGTCAGATAGAATATTTGCTGCCCGGCGTGCCGAATCCCAAAGCCGTTTCCGCCGGAGATCCCACCGGAGAGACGAAAGAGGAATCCGGCCAGCAGGAAAAAACCACGGTTGAAGTGAAAGTAGTCCTCAAAAGGCAGATAGTAACCGTCCTTCACGACGACAAAGTTCCGGCGGCGCGTCTTGAGACGGTAAAGGACGCCATTACGTCGGCTTTAAGAATCGATGCCCGAAGAGGCGACCGCATAGATTTCAAGGAGACCAAGTTCACAAGGGGTTTTCTGGATCAGATTCTTAAACCGCTTGTTCTGATTCCTCTGATACTCGCACTTCTTATCATCTACTTTCTATTCGTGCCTTTCGCGGGCTTCCTGAGGTCTTACGTCAGAACGCTCAAAGAAAAAGGCGGCACGGAAGTTACGGTTGATTCCAAGTTCGGAACCCCCGAAGGAGAGGGTGGAGCGGGCGGCGGTGATGGAACCGGCGCCTTGGGGGCCGCGGGCGCCGCCGCTTTAGAAGTGATTCAGGGGGAAAAGAAGTTCGAGCCGTTCATCTACATTACCGACGACAATCTTAAAAGAATGATATATTTGATAAGAAAAGAAACACCCAGGACAATAGCTCTTGTGATTAGTTACTTAAAGGCGGAGCACGTAAAAGAAGTTCTTTTGAGTTTGGAGCCCAGGACACAATCTGAGGTTGCCATTGAAATGGCCACAATCAGGCAGATGTCAAAAGATCAAGTAATGAAAATAGATACCGATATAAAAGAAAAAATAGATTTTCTTATCGGAGGGGTGGGTCCCCTGTTAAAAGTTTTGGATCAGGTTGACAAAGTTACAAGCGATAACATACTCGATTATCTACAAAATGAAAAACCGGATTTATATGATAAGGTCAGAAAGTTCATACTTAAGTTTGAGGATATAAAAAACTTCCCGGATCAAATGATGCAAGTAATACTAAACTGCCCGGATTTGAAAAATTCGGCGCTTCTGGCAAAGGCTCTTAAAGGGTCTCCGCAGGATGTGGTAAATAAGTTTTTTGCCAATATGTCGTCGAATGCCGTTCAGCTTGTTCAGGAAGAAATGCAGTACACACAGGCCGTAACGGAAATGCAGGTTGAAGAGGAAAGAAAAAAAATATTGGGAGTTGTCAGAAAACTCGAAGACGAGGGCAAGATATTCGTGCGCGAAAAACCCAATACCTCCGCCCTCGAGGGCGAAGAGGTTCTCTGCGACGATTCTTCGGGTTCCGAATCGGCCTCCGGCCCCGCCGCCGAATATTATCAGGCGGGAGTGGCGGCGCACGACGCGGGCAATTTCCAGGACGCCATAAGTTATCTTGAATACGCTCTGTCTCTCGACGATAAACTCACGGACGCGCACAATTATCTGGCTGCGGCGTACTATGCTTTGGGCAGATACGACGACGCTCTGGCCAGATACGAAATAGTCCTGAGCATAAATCCCGGCGACGGGGAACTCTCTTCGTTTGTCGAGCAGCTCAGAATGCAGGCATCCCGGAGGTAAACTACTACTATGTGGAAACGTTCGCAAAGCGATAAAACCCCAAAAGCAGGAACCGCGCCGGCGGCTTCATCTTCCCAGAATGCGTCCTCGTCGGATGCGTTGAGCCCCCGGGCAGAAGACGTCGGCGCGGAAGAACTTGCCAAAATTAAGGCGTCGGTGGAAGACCAGATAGCCAAAATCGAGCGGTTTATCGACGCCGAGAGAAAGGCCTATCAGGGGCGCGCCGAACATATGGAAGAGGAAAAAGCGCGCCTGAGTGCCCATATGGAGCTTACCGAAAACGATCTTTCCCGCAACTTGTCCGCCCAGAGCGAGACCATAAGTTCGATGCGCCGCAAATGGGGCGCCGACATATCGAATATGGAAGCCAAAATCTCGGCCGAGGAAAAAATATGGGAGAACAAGCTAAATGACCTGGCCGCCGGACTTGAGAATATGAAGTTGTCCTCCCGCGTTGAAGCGGAGGGCTCCCGTGCCGAGACCGATTCCGCGGTAATGTCGATAAAAAGTGAAATCCGGACGCTTGAGAGCCGCCTTGCGGAGTTGGTCGCCCGCCGTCGCGCGGAGGGTTCTTTGCGCGCGGCCGAGATTAAGAAGCGCCAAGAAGACATAGCCGCGATAAAGGCGCAGATCTCTCTTAAGGCCGGGCAGTTGCGTCTGGAAGAAGAAAGATTCGAATGCGAGCGCGCCGAACTCGACGAAAAATATCGCATCCGCGCCAAGGAACTCGAAGATAAACTCTCAAACTTGCGCGCCGAGTCGCAGAAAGCCGCGGCCGCCAAGCAGGACGAATTGCTGGCTTTTGAAACGGCCGTCAAGCAGCGGGGTATGCGTTTTGAGCAGGAAGCGGATTCCAGAAAGGCCTCGCTGGACGAGATGCGCCGCATTCTCGGAAGCCGCATTAAAGACATTGAGGCGGAAATGTCCGGGGAGAGCGGCCGTTGCGAGAGTGTGCTTAAAGAGCGCGAGGAAATTCTCGACAAAATAAAAGTCGAGCTTATGCTTTCTGATACCGCCGCCGATTCCGAGCGGCAGAACCGTCTCAACGAACTCTCGGAACTGAAAGCCCGCGCGGAAAGACAACTTGGCGAGCTGGCTAAAAAGTATGAGCAGGAGAAAAACGACTGGGACAAGAAACTCTCCGGCGCCGACCGCCGGATGGAAGCCGCCCGGATAGAGGCGCAGGTAAAGATGCGCGAGATGACGGCCGACCTTGACCGCGCCCGCGCCGATATAGAACGGGAGAAAAAGAAACTTTCCGCCCGCGTGCTTGAACTTGAGAACGAAATGATGGCGCGCAGGATAGATTACGAAAAATCCGTATCTGCCAAGAGCGCCGAGCTTGAAGAACTCAAAAACCGCCTTGCCTCCGAGCAGGAGCGTAAGGCGTCCGAATATCATATCCGTCTCGACGAATTATCGGCCAGAAAAAATCTCATAGAGAATGAGCTTGCCGCGGCAGCCGCGGCGCGACGGGAGTCCGTCAAAATATATGCGTCGCGCATAGAACAGAAAAATGCCGAAATGGCGGCTTTGCGATCGGAGCACGAGCGTGAATTGGCCGCCGCGTCGGCCGCGCTGGAACGCGAGAAAAACAGCATTAAAGAGGAACTGGCGCCCGTCAACGCCGAACTGTCGGCGGTTATGGCGCGCAAGGACGATCTTGATAAACGTCATGCCGCGTCGATGGCAGCGCTGGCGGAGCGGCAGGACGTCGCCGGGAAAGAGGCCGATGAGCGCATAAAAGAACTTTCCGCCGCGCACGCCGCGGAAACGGCTCGCATAAAATATGAAATAGAGCGCCTCGAAAACGAACTGAAACTGGCGTTGGACGAAAAATCCCGCATAGAGTCCGAGGCCGTAAACGCCCGTCGCGCGATAAGCGACGAGAAAATCGCGCTGGACGGAGAATTGGCCGAACTCAGGGAACGTTCGCGGCAGGAAATGGACCGCCTGAGCGCCTCCGCCGCCGAAGAAAAAGCGAAAATATCCTCCGACATAGAAAATCTTGAGCGCGATTCCGCCGATGCCGCCGCCGCTTATGCCGCGGAACTTGCGTCTGCCGAGGAAGCCGTTGCCGCCGCCCGCAAGGAATTGGAGATTAATTCCGCGGCCATATCGGCCAAACTTACCGAAGACCGCGCCGCGCTTGAGCGGCGCATATCCGCTTTGTCCGAAGAAGTCGCCGCCCGCCGCGAAGATATCAAAAAAATTAAATCGTCGGCGGAAGGACAGTTGTCGCAGCTCCGCGGGGAACTCGCCGATTCCAAGAAGGCGCTTGAGGCCGCCGTTGTCGCCGCCCGCGAGGATTATCGGGTACGGTCGGCGCAGTATGATTCCGATATAGACGTCATGAAGTCCCGCGCCGCAGATCTTGCCAGGCGTTTCTCCGAGCTTAAAAAAGAAACCGTGGATGCCAATTCCGACGCCGTCGCCACGGTTCGCCGTCTCAGGGAAGAGCTTGAAGGGTTGGAGCGCAAAAATGAGGCCGAGGCGACCCGCCTGCGCGGCGAATATGAGCGTGAAAACAGTATGCTTGCCGACGAGGTTGAAAAGATCGAGGCCGAGGCGGCCGCTCTTAAAATCGATCACGAAAATGCCATCGCCCGTCTCAGGGAAGAGTTGGAGAAAAACGAGACGCTCCGCGCCCAGAAAATTGCCGAGCGCAAGACGGCTTTGGACCGTCTTGATATCGAGCATAAACGTCTTTCCGAGCGTTACAATGCGCAGATAAATTCTTTTAAGGCCGATATGGCGGATTTGGAAGGGCGTCTTCCCGCCATCCTGACCGACAAAGAAAAACAAATTGCCGATCTCACCGCCAAACTCGCCGCCGCCGATGAGAGACACGCCGGCCAGAAAGAAAGTTACGTTTCCGCCCACGCACAGTTCGTCTCGCGCGCCGAGAGCCGGAGGGATACGCTTCGCAAGCGCATAGATAATCTTAAGGAAAAGCACGCCACGGAGCTTGCGGACGCCGCGTCCCGTCTCGCCGCCGCGCAGAATGAATTCGCTTCCAAAGAAAATGAGCTGCGGAACGCTTACGAACAGAAGGAAAGGATGTATAAGGCCGAGAACTCGCGCCTGGATAAAATCAGGGAAGAATTGGAGAAAACTCTCCGCGATCAGACCACGCGGGGCCGTGACGAAATCAAAGGGCTCGACAAAAAAATCTACGAACTTGAGGCGCAGCTTGCGCACCGCGAAAAAGCCAATCAGGAAGAAATCGCCCGCATTCTGGCGGATAACGAAAATGAGCAGAAGCGCTTATCCGAAGAGGCCTTGATGCTGCGCGGCAATATCGGAGACATAATGACCGCGGGCGCCGCTGCGGTGTCGGCTAAAAACGAGGAAATAACTTTTACGGCGTCGCGTCAAGCGGCTGCGCTGGAAAATCTTCTTGCCGAAATCAACGGAAAAGAAAATCAGTGGAAGGAAGCCAACAGCCGTTTGGAACAGAATGTGGCCGTCGTTAAGGAGGCCATAGAAAACCAGCGCGCCGATTGGGAAAAATTAAAAGAAGCCAAAGAAAAAGAACTTGCCGAACTCGGTTCCAAAATAGCAAATTGGGAATACGACGTCGAACAGTCGCGCGCGTCCGTGCGCAAAGAGCACGACCTTGCCGTAGCCCGTTTCCAAAAAGAAATAGCCGCAGCCGCCGCATCCGTCGACAGCGCCCGCAGGAGTTCCGAAAGCGCCATGGCGGCCAAGCAATCGGAGCTTAAAAAACTTGAGGACGATTACGCCGTCCGCCGTGACGCTGTCGAAGGCGAATGGCGGCGCGCGGAGAACGAGTTGCTCAAGGCGCGCGAAACTCTTCAGGCGGAACTTTCATCCAAAGAATCGGCTTACAGAGAAAACACCGCGGCCGCCGCCCGTGAAATCGCCGCGCTGGAGAAGGAAATCGAGGATAGAAAACTTAGGATTGCCCTCGCCGCTTCGGAGTTTGAGAGCATAAAGATAAATACGCAGCGCGAAAATAAAAGAACCCTTAAAAAATTGGAGTCGGAAGCCGCTTCGCTGCTTGAAAAATATGCGGCTTATAACGATGAGTCCGTCCGCGCGCTGGCCTCCTCCGAAGAAAAGATTGCGCTTTTGGCCAAACGTCTTGTGACTCGCGACGAGCGCATGCGCAACGAAATCGTAAAACGCCGCGAAGACGCGGAACGCTATCTTGCCGGGTTGCGCGACGAACTTGAAGAAGCCGCTTCGTCCGCGGTCGCGTCGGGAACTGCCGATGTCCGCAGGATAGAATCTTTGCGCGAGGAACTTGCGCTGCTTGAAACGGAATTTCTTAAGACAAAAGCCGCCGTGGAGGAAGAGCGTAATTCGGACAGGATGGCCGAGACGGAAGAGTCGCTGAAGGCCGTGGAAGAACTCGAAAAAATATTCGAGGATGAGCGCTCGCGGTTTGCCGAGCTTCTTGAAGCCAAGATGTCCAAGATAGACGAGCTTGAGCAGTCGCTGGGCGCCGCCTCCAATGACATTCTGGCCGAAAGCGCCCGCCGCAGAGCTTTTATGGACAATCTTAAAAGCCGCGGCGCGCGGCTTGCCTATAAATTGAGATATTTTTCCGGCGGTCTTGCGAATCGCGGCGACCGGCAGCAGGCCGCTTCGGATGACGACGGTAATGACGATAAAAACAAATAAACGGAGGACTCAAAAATGGAAGACAAGAAACCCAAACTACCGCCTCTTCCTCACAAGCCCCAGGGGCACGGACCCGCGCCCAAGCTGCCTTCTTCGCCGAAACCTGTTGCCGGCGCGCCCGCGCCCAGGTTGCCCGGCGCCCCCGGCTTGCCCGGCCGCCCTGCCGCCGCGCTTCCGTCCCGCGCGCCGTCGCAGGAAATCCCCGACGGAGCCGTCTCCGAGTTGCAAAAACAAATAATAGATCTTCAGACCCAGTTGCAGCAGGAGCGCGAGAAACTTCTTCTTCAGGCGATGAAATCGAAGGAAGAAGAATCCATGGCCACCAAGGTCGAGGATTCCATACGCGACATACAGGAACGCATCCGCCGCGAAAAACGCGACCAGGAAACCGAGGAGATGCGCCGCAAACTTGAGGCCAAAATAAACGAACTCGAGGACCGCCTCGCGCAGGAAAGAGAGACGTGGGTGCAGACGCTCAAAACCCAGATGCTTCAGCGCGACGAACACGAGGGGGAAGCCGAGGAGCAGTTTACCCTTAAACTCCGCGATTTGGAGCGCAGATGGCACGAAGAAAAACTTTCAATGTCTTCCGCCGTCAAATCCAGGGAAGATGAAATCGCGCGTATTAAAAACGAGTTTGAAAAAAATATCTTTTCCCAGAAAGACGACTTTGAAAAACGGCTCTCGCAAGTGGAAACCGAGCGCGACGCCGTATTGCGCGACCTCAGGGAAATATCCGCCAAGGCGCAGGAAGAAAAAAATATTATGTCGAAGCAGCTCGACGAGCGCGACAGGGAGTTTCTGGGCGTGAAGGCCCAGGTCGCCATGACCTCGGTTCAGCTTCGCGAAGAAAAACAGAAAGCCGAAAAACTCACCCAGATAATCGACCGCCTTCGCGCCGAAAAGGGGCAGGCGGTTCACACGTTCGAGAACAAAGAAAAAGAGTTTTTCCTTCTTAAGACACATTTTGCCCTTTATCAGGGTAAGATGAAAAACGAGCAGGATAAACTCCTTAAAGAAATACTCTTTCACAAAGAGCGTTTTGAAAAAGTGGCGCATGATTCGGAAATACTGGCAAGTACCCGCGACGAGGAAGTCCGCTCGCTTCGCGCCGCGTGGTCGGATAAAGAGAAAGATCTTAAAAACTCTCTGGACAAAAAAGAGGCCGAAATCTCGGCGCTGCGCGTTTCCTACGAGGAAAAGACGAAAACCGCCGCCGCCGAATTCGACGGCAAACTGGCCGCCGCCTCCGCCGAAGGGGAGGCCGCGGAGGCCGCGCTGTCGTCGCGGCTCAAGGAAACGGAACGCGCCGCGCAGGAACGGGTGTCCGTCATAGAACGCGACGCCGACCGCCGCGTCGCCGCCGTCGAAAAAGAAGTCGTGTCCGCCCGCGAAAAAATAAGAGAACTCGAAAACGCTCTGTCCCGCTCCGGCCACGAGAAGGATATAGTCGCGCGCGACATGGCCTCCGCCCGCGCCGAGACGGCTTCCGCCGTAATGGCGCGCGACGCCGCGATGGCCGAGATATCGGCGCTTCGCGCCGAGCTGGAAAAATCAAGGACTCTTGCCGGCGAACTCAAAAGAGAAGGCGAGCTCGCCCGCCGCGACGCCGAAGACCGCATCAGAGAGGCCGTCGTTGTTCACTCGTCGGAAAAATCCGAACTCTTGAGGGCTCACGATGCCGCCCTGTCTTCCGAGCGTCAGGCGCATTCGTCCGAGGCGTCGGCGCTTAAAGAGAAACAGGCCGAAGCCGTCAAGTCCATGGAATCCAAACTTGCCGAAACCGAGCGCGTTTGGGCTCAGAGATACGCCGATGCAGAGCGGGCTTTCGCCGAAAAATACGCCGCGCTTGAGCGCGAGTGGTCGGAAAAACTCTCAGCCGCCGTTCGCGACGACGGTGACAAGCTGCGCGCCGAACAGGCGCTGGCTTCCGAAAAACTTGCCGTCGCCGAGCGCGCCTCCTCGGAAAAACTTTCGTTCGTCACGCGCGACTACGAAGAAAAACTCAGACATCTGCGCGAAGCCGTGGCTTCCGCCAAGCTGGAATCCAAGGAACACTCGGCTAAAATAGCCGCGCTTGAAACGGAGAGCAAATCCGCCAACGCAGCGCTTAATGCGGTTCGCGTAGAAAACGCCCGCCTCGCCGAAGACGCCAAAACTTCCTTGGCCCGCGTGGCCGTCCTCGAGCGCGAACTCGCCGAGCGCGACGCCCGTATGCTGGCTTTCGAGTCGGAGCGTCGACTGGCCGAAGCCGAAATCAGACGCTCCGCCGAGGGCGAAGCGAAGTCGGAGCTTGAGCGCGTCCGCAAGGAATCCGAAGACGCCCGCCGTCATTACGAACAGGTGATGAACCGCTGGTACGAAGAGAGAGACAGAATGCGCGCCGAAGTCCTCTCCCGCGACGGCGAGATAGAAAAGGTCAAAATCGACCACACCCGCAAGGAAATGGAATTGCGCTCGGATATGGAAGCCAAATACCGCTCGATGATAGACGGTCTCAAAAAAGAGCGGGAGAATCTCGCCGATACGCTTAACTCGGACATCTCGGATCTCAAAGACGAGATGAACCGGTCGCTTAAAATCTCGCGCGAAGAACTTTCCGACAAAGAAAAGGAACTCGCGGCCCGTCTGGCGCTGGTGGCGGAGCGCGATAACAGAATAAAGGAATTGGAAAAAAACATCGTCGCGATCAATGCCGATAACCGCGCCCGTCTTGAAAAAGCCGAGGAAGAGAAAAACCGTCTTGATGTCGAACTCCGGGCGTTGCGCGATTCGTATACGGCGACGGCCCGCCGGTCGGATGACGCCGCGCGCACCGCCGATACCCGCGAATCCGTCGAGATAAAGAGAACCGTCGACGAAATCGCCGCCCGTTACAGAATACTGGAAAACGACGCGGCCATCAAAGACGCGGAAATCGCCAACCTTAAAAAGATCATCTCCGAGAATGTGGCGGCCCGCTCTGAGGCCGGTGAGGGTCATGTTCTCGCGCCCCGGCCCGAGGTTGTCAGCGCGGACAATCCTCCCGCTCCCGCCGCCGCCGACGGGAAACTTTCGGACCGCCGCGACTCAGGAGCCATCAGAAGTTTTTGGGATAATCTCAACCGGCCGGTCATCGAGATAGGCAAAAAGAGCCGTCGCGACCAGCGCGCTCATTGACAATGGAAACTTTTCAACGCGAGTAACGCCAATGATGAAAGCCGCAATATCCGACGGATACCGTAATCCCCGCCGCGTTAAATCGGCGCTGCGGGCGATAGCCGCCTCGGCGCTGCTTTTTGTCTCCGCCGGTCTTGCGGCCGCGCCCGACGCGGTCACGGACATCGCGGCGGAGGCGTCGGGATTTCGTCACGTCACATTGACATGGACGGCTCCGTATGACGCCGCCGCGTCCACTACGCCCGCTTATTACGAAATACGCGTTTCGAGTTACAGAGTCATCGTTGTCGAAGGCGATTGGCAGAATAACTCCACATCGCAGGGATTCCCGTACCGTGTTCAGTTTGCCACTTCCACAACGCAAGGTTTTACCGAAAGGTTCAACGTATCGGGTCTTGTCAACGGACATACGTATTTTTTCGCCGTAAAATCATCCACCGACGGAGTCGGCTGGTCGACCGTTGACACCGCAAGTCCCGAACCACAGAGCGCCCCGCAGAACAGCGCGCCCGGCAACGTTTCCGGCTACAACTACATCAGTCCGGCACAGGTCGTTTTCACGTCGGCTCCGACGTTAAGCTGGGGGAGCGTGACGAATGCCGGCTCGGCTCTTCGCGACAATAATTTCGGCGATTACGTTGCGAGTTACACCCTGTGGTACTCGACGATGTCGGATTTTTTCGTCAAGTCCGTGGTCGAAAATATCACGCAGACATCTTTCGGAACGCCGCCGCTTTCCGAAAATACCACTTATTACTGGGGAGTTTTTGCGAAGGACTCCGAAGGACTTCTTTCCACCACTATTGTGCAGAATCCCAGATTCATAGTCAACGCTTCGTCCGAGGCGCCCTCCGCTCCGAATCTGATTTCTCCCGACGATAATTACATAGAGACGGCCGACAAACAGCCGGTATTTTCATGGCAGGCGTCTTCCGACCCCGACCCGGGCGACTCCGTTGTTTATGATTTTTACATATCCACCGTTTCGAATTTCGACGCCTTGATCACGACGACGGCGTCGTCGGTGGCAACCACATTTTGGGCTCCGTGGTGGGAACTTACGGAAAACGCCGGATACTTCTGGAAAGTCCGCTCGCGCGACACGTCGGGGCTTCAGGCGTTTTCGGCGACGCGGTATCTGATGATAAATACAGTCAACGAATCTCCGGGCGCTTTTGATCAGTATTATCCCGTCGGTGGCGTCACGATATTTACGTCGTCGCCGACGCTCTCATGGAATACCGCCGTAGATCCCGATCCCGCCGACACATTGACTTACGACGTAATATATTCTTCTTTCGATCCCGCGTTGAGCGGTTTTCCGCAGATACTCGGTGTGGCGGCCACGTTCTATACAGTGGATGGACTCGTTGAGAACGCCGTCTACCGGTGGCGCGCCATCGCCCGCGATGCCGGAGGATTGTCGTCGACGGGTATTAGTATTTCAAGTTTCACCGTCGACGAATTTAATGCGCCGCCTCAGCCGTTTGATCTGTTGTTCTCGTCGGGAATAGTCAAGTCGGACACGCCCGATTTCAAGTGGGCTCCGGCGGTCGATCCGGACGGAGGCGAAGTCAGTTACTCGATTTTCATATCTACACGCCAGGATTTTATTTCTTGCATTTCTTCGACGGGGCTTTCTTCGGTTTTTTATCAGCCGCCGTCGGGAATGCTGGCGGAAAACACGACATATTGGTGGTACGTGATCGCGGCTGATCCCCTGAACCTTTTGACATATTCGTCCACGTGGTATGTCGTCATAGACGCAATCGACGAAAACCCCGCCGCCTTTTCTTTGCTGTCGCCGACGGACGGCTCGCATGAATCGGATTTGAGGCCCGTCCTCCGATGGGCATCGACGACGGATCCCGATCCTCAGGATTCGATAGCGCACTATTCGCTGGAATATTCGACGTCTCCCGCGTTTTTACCGACTGCGACGGTAAGTCCCCTGAACGCCACATATTACGCATTCGCGTCCGATCTCGACAATAATACCACTTACTACTGGCGCGTAACGGCCGTCGCTGCTATTACGGGGGAAACCACGACCGCTTCCCGCAGTTTTGTCACTCTTAATCTGCCGCCGTCGTCGTTTTCCCTGATATATCCGACGGGAACCATATCGGCGGCTTCGCCGGTGTTCGGCTGGACCGGCTCCGCCGACCCGCAGGGAGAAAACGTCTTCTACGATCTCTATTTATCGACGGTTTCTTCGTTCGACGTTTATACGTCCACCCTCGGATTGACGACGACTTTTTACGTCTCGCCGCAGTTGACGGAAAACGCCGGTTACTGGTGGAAAGTTACCGCCAGAAACGACACGGGAAGCATGAAAAATTCCGCGATAGTTCATTTCGCGGTCAACGCCGAGGCGGAATACCCGACGGCGTTTTCGCTATTGTCGCCGGTCGAAGGTTCCATCGTCGTAACGCTGAATCCTCTTCTTGAATGGCAGGCATCCGTCGACCCCGACCCTCTCGGCTCGGTCGTTTACATTCTCCTATATTCGCCAAACGACGAAAATTTCTCTTCGCCCGTCGAGGTCTCCGGCCTTAGCGCGACGCAATACCGGATTCCCTTAGATTCGCTTCTTGAGGCCGACGCCACGTATTACTGGCGCGTAGTCGCCCGCGATCCAACCGGTCTTGAAACATCATCGCCCGACGGAAGTTTCAGGACGGTGCCTTCCGCCCGTCCGCTTGCGCCTTCCGGCTTTGACGCTCAGTATGACGCCGCTTCCCGCACGGCGGTTTTGTCGTGGGCGGCGCCGGAGTTTAACGCCGACGGCACGGCGGTCGGCAACCTTCTTTCTTATCTGATTTATCAGGCGCACGATTACGACGGAGTTTATGAGGTCGCCGCGACTACGGCGGTGCCGTCTTCCGAGCATACTTTAACGGTGACGGGCGCGGTTTCCGGCGCATATTTTCTGGTAAGAGCCGTCAATTCGGCCGGTGTCCGCGGCGAGGCGTCCAATGTGGTGCGCGTAGGCGCGGACATCGCGGTGTTGTGGCGCGATTCGTCGGGCGAAATCCGGATTGAAGGCGACAGAATAAATCTTCCGCCCTCGCTGACTGTCGTTATCGACGAAGACGACCTGCCGCCGGACGATTCAAAGACATTGCGGGCGTTTCGCGTGGCGGCGCGGTCTTCCGACGGCGCCACCCTCGCCTCGTTCGCGTCTCCGGTTTTTGTAACGATAAAACTTCCGGCCGCTTCCGGAACTCCGCCTGCGGCTCCGTCGAAAGCCGCCTCGGCCGAAGTTCCGACGGCGTCGATATACTGGTTCAACGCAATAGAGTGGGTATCGCTGGGCGGTTCCGTCGACGGCGGATTCATTAAGGCCAAGGCCGTCGCGCCGGGCAGTTTCAGGTTGCGTTCCGTAAAGCGTTCGCCGGGTTTTAGAATTCTTAATATGTGGCCCAAAGTCATTACTCCCAACGGCGACGGCGTTAACGACGAATTTAACATAACTTTTGAAAATCCTCTGTCGGAAAAAGCCGAAGGAGCCATATTCGATTTGACCGGTTTCAATGTGGGCGCAATGACTTCAAAAACGGATTCATGGGCGTACTGGGACGGCAAAAACCGCTCCGGCGCGGCGCTGCCCGCCGGTATTTACATTTATCAGATTAAAGTCGGCTCGTCGGTTAAAAATGGAACCGTGGTCGTGGCAAGATGAAAAAGACAGGGTATAGGGGTTAGGGCCTAGGGTTTAGTAAAATGAACAAAAAACAGGGTATAAAAAAAACAGGGTTCAGGGTTCAGGGGATAGGGGCTAGTTTTTTTGTTTTTTTTATTTTCGTTTTTTTCTATACCCTAACCCCCATACCCTATACTCTGTCTTCTATCCCCTGCCTTTACGCCGCGTTCGAGGAATCGTCCGTCGGAGCGCGCGTATCGGCTATGGGAGGAGCGTCGGCGGCGTTGGCGTCGGGCGCCGATTCCCAGGTGTCCAATCCGTCGCATCTTTCATTTCTCAAGCGATCCCAAGTCGCGGCCGGATATTCGCGTTTGTATGCCGGACTTTCCGACGAGAGCGAAATCGGCAGGGCGTCGCTGGCGTTTGCCGGACCCGTCGGTCCGTTCGCGCTGGGAGCCGGTTACGACAACCTCGCGTTGCAGTCCGTTTATAACGAGACGACCGTCTCAATGGCAATCGCCTGTCATTTCGGAGGGCGAATCGCGCTGGGCGCCGCGTATCGCCACAGAGGAATAAACATACAAAGCGATCCGTATCTGGACGTCGATCCGCTTTTTGCGGGCGGCGGTTACAATAAGAGTTTCGGCGAAATTTCCGTCGGCGCGGTTTATAAAGCCGGACGGTTTACGCTGGGAGTTTACGGCGGACTGCCGGACGAATCGACCGAGATTTACAAAAATCCGTCTCCGACGGCGGCGGGCCTCGCGTACGAGGAAAACGGTTTTGTGTTCGCGGCCGATTATATAAGCGGACGCGACCGGCGGATTACGGCCGTCGGCGTGGAAAAGAGCGTCTTCGGCGACATTCTGTCGGCCAGAGGCGGTTTTGCCTTCGGCGACCGCGATTACAGAAAAGCGACGGCCGGCATCGGCCTTAAAGTGTCGAACATCGGCGCGGATTACGCCATAGAATATCCGCTGGGCGGTCTTGTCGGATTGTCGGGAACCCACAAATTTACGTTGTCCGTCGGATTCGGCGAATCCGCCGTCGCTGCAAAAATAGCCGCGCCGGTTAAGGCCGAAATCCCGACCGTCGGCCGCTCGGCGGCGGTTGTTGTCTCCACCCGTGCCGCCGCGGCGCCTCCGCCCGTCGCAAAAATATATCCGTCTTCCGCCGCCGTCCGGACTCCGTCGGTATCTACGGCAACTTTTGCGCAGCCGGCTCTCGCTTACGAAAAAAAATCCGGCACCTCCGCGCCGTCCGCCGTAAGCGTATCGACATTTCCCGCCGTAAGCGTATCGGTATCGTCCGTCGTCGCTCCGCCGGCAATCTCGGCTGATTCTTCGGCTGAGCCGGTTTCCGTCGAGCCGCCGGTTCCCGCGCGTAAAACCACGACGGAGTTTTCCGCGCCGCCGGCCGCCGCCCGCACACATAAGGTCCGCTCCGGCGAGACACTTGCATCCATATCCGAAAAATATTACGGCTCGTCCGGCGAATGGATGAAAATATACCGGGCAAACGAAGATAAAATCGACAAAGGTATCGTCACGCCCGGGGAAGTTCTTATAATTCCCTGACACGGAGGAAATCAATGGACAAACATTACTCGGAACTCGACAAAGAACTTACGCGCCTCAAATCCGAGCTTGACATTCAGGACGAAATGACAAGCAGATTCACGGCCCCCGTGTCGACGAACTATTGGCAGAAGCGGTTTGAAGAGGAAAAAGAGCTCTGGCGCAAAAGAACGCTCGGGCGCGATGAAGAAAAAAAGATTCTTGAGTCGAGATTGCGCCGCCAGGAATCGGAACTCAAAGAATACCAATCGAAACTTTCCGACGTAGAAAAAACTTTCGAAAGAGAATTGAAAAACTGGGAGGAGAAGTTCCGCGTAAAAGAAGCCGACCTGCTGCTGGAAAAAAACCGCATTCTCTGGGAGGAAAAAGTCAAAGACGCCGAAAGCGAAACCCGCCGGATTTTGGAGAAAATCGAAACTTTAAACGAGACCATCGCGCGAATGAAGGACGAAACCGCGGCCGAAAAAGAGGAAATACTCTCGCGCTTCGACGAAGAAAAAAAGATGCTTGCGGATCGCATATCTTTTCTGGAGTCGGCGCTCGAAAATCTCAAAAACCATCATCTCGACGTAAAAAATCTTGCGCTTTCCGAGGACGAAAAACTCAGAAAGGAAATATCGTCGCGCGCCGCCGAAATCGAGTCGCTGTCGGCGGAATTGTCGGCTGTGGCGGCCGAGCGCAACGCGCTCAAAAAAGAAATCGATTCTCTCCACTCCGGTTTTGCCGAAGAGTCGATGGACCTCGAGAGAAAACGCCGCGCGGAAGCGTCTGCCGCCGCAACGCGGATGTCATTGCGCGTCGACGAGCTTGTCGCGACGCTGGAATACCGCAAGCGGATGAAAATGCCGCCCGCCGACGAAGCGGGCGTCTTCGGAGGTCAAATCGCGGCCATACTCGACGACCTCAAAAGCGGCGCGTCCTCGCCGTCCGCGCCCGCCGTCAAACCGGCCGTCGCGGTGATGGGCGGTTCCGATCAACTTAAAGAAATAGCGTCGGCTTTGTCCGATATATGTTCACCCGTGTTCGTCTCGACGGTCGGCGATATCGAAAAAGTCGCCCCCGCGGCATTGGTATCCGACGACGTTTCCGCCGCTTCAAAGGCGGCAAAGTTATATCCTTTTCTGCCGGTTACCGTTCTTGCCGCGACGCCGCTTAATATCTCCAATCCTCCGGATAATATGCGTGTGTTCGCGTCGGAAAATCCCGCTTCGGTGGTTTCCGCCGTGCGGGAGACGGAACTCGCCGCCGAGTCCTCCATAGCTCATCCTGAAATCTGGGCTACGCTCGTGCCGCCTCATCCCCCGATAAAACGGGGCGCCTTCATCGCGGCGGCCGCGGCGCTTGCCGTGGCTGCGGGTCTGTACTTTCTTGTGTTTATGCCGCCGGCGATAAAAGAATTCGCCGTGCCCTACCCTCTGCCCACGGCCGTCGCTCTCGACGGTAAATATCTCTGGGCGTGCGACTGGCAGGGCGGCGCGATATACCAGCACGAACTCGACGCCGCGCTTACCCTGCGGCGCATAGCGTATTTTCCCGGGCGGAATTTCTCGGCCGCGACGTATCACGACGGCGCGCTTTACACCGCCGACCCGTGGGGCAAAAAGATAAACCGCCACCTGATAAACGACACTTTTACCGTCGATAAAGAATACGCCGCGTCCGATGTCGCCGTAGGCGCCATGGCCTTCGCCGCAGGGCGCCTGTACATTGCCGACGCCCGGACAAACACGGCGCTTGAATGCCGTCTCGACGACGAATCGCGGAAACTCATAGTGCTTCGTGAAATACCGATAGGCGCCACAACGTTGGCCGGACTTTGGTTCGACGGCGAATATCTCTGGAGCGCCGACTCGGCCAGGAACTTCGTGCGCCGTCACCGGATGGACGGGGCGTTCGCCGTCGAGGCCGTCTACATGATGCCTTCGTCCGCGGGAAAAAATTTCCGCATATCCGGTTTCGCCGGAAAGGGAAAAGATTTCTGGATTTCATCCGAGCGCGCCGGACGGATAATGTCGGTGCCCCTGTCAAAGATGATAAAGATAGAACCGGCGGCTACGGTCAGGTAGCATCCCATATCGGAATTATCTCAAAATGTTTTTTTGTAATTTTTCAAAAAAACACTTGACTTTATCGCGTTTAATCCCTAAATATACATACTGGCAAAGATGTGCGGACGCGCCGTCTATTGCGCCAATCAGGAAATCTCCCCGTCGCCTTCTGCGTAAAGGTCAGGCGGGGGGATTTTTTTTCATAACACATTTAAGATTTGATATACTCACCGGTAAATCTCCGCGCTTTTGTCATTGCGAGCGTAGCGAAGCAATCTCGCTTATTGTGAGATTGCCACGGTCAAGGGCGAGCACTTGACCTCGCAATGACATCGAATTTTTTATTCTGAGGATAATCAAAATGTCGGATATTGTGGTCAACTTAGCCGTTTCGGGCGCGCAAAAAATACTTGCCGCGGCCAAAGCGAAACTCGATTCCGCCTCCGCGGTTTCGGGCGAAACGGCCGCTCTTTCTTTCCCGGACACGGCGTTTAAGTTTCCCGCCGTCTCGTCTCTCGTCGGACAGGATGTAACGGACATATCCTCCGCGCGCAAAATACTCTCTCGCGCTTCCGCCATCCTCGACGACGGCCTGAAATCCGGAGGAATTCCCGCGGCCCTTGCGGCCGGCGAAGCGTCCATCTATGGCGCCGAAATTATAAAAGCGGTGGATTATCTGGATGGGACCGAGCCGCAGCCCGACTGCGACGGTTTTTTCTCCGATACGATTTTGCGCACGCTCGGCATTCAGCTTGCCGACGGGCGTCTCCCGGGATTCGCCGCGATTTTAGGCGCCGCGCCCGACTCGAAAATCGCCGTCTCAATAGTGCGGGAACTGCAAAAAAGAAGCATATTGATATTCGCCGGCGGCGTCTCAAAAGTCGCCTCGGCCGAAAAGGAAATATCAATAATCGACCAACTCAAACAGGAAAATATACAAACCGGCTGGGACAATTACATAGCCACCTACGGCCGCGACACCGCGTCTGCCGTGTATCCTTTGGATTGGGCGATGCGCGGAGCTCTTACCTTCGGAGGCGTGCGTCCCGGATCGTCGGCCGAAGTGTTGCGCTATACCAAAGAGCGCGTGCTGGCTTTTGTGCTGGCCCTCGGCCCGCTGGACGAAATAAAAGTCGCCGCGGCCGCCGCGGCCATACTTCTGGGTTTCCCCGTTATAACCGACCAGGACGTTCCGGAAATCCCCGGCGCTCTTATCGTCGAAAAGGACTACTCCAAAATAGTGGAGCGCGCCGCGGAACTAAGAGGAATAAAAGTAAAGATAACCAAGATCGATTGTCCGGTGCCCGTGAGCCCCGCCTTTGAAGGCGAAAGGGTACGCAAGGAGCAAACGGCCTACGAGTTCGGAGGCAAATACACAAAGGCGTTCGAGTATTTGCGCATGCTGCCCATGAGCGAGGTTGTCGACGGTAAAATAGATATCATAGGCCCTGATTTGCCCGATATTAAACCCGCCGACGCGTCGTCTCCGGCCAGAGCCGATCTTGGCCTTGTGGTCGAAGTCGCCGGCCGCAAAATGCAGAGGGACTTTGAGCCGATTCTGGAAAGACAAATTCACCATTACCTGAATTACGCTATGGGCATATTCCATATGGGACAGCGGGATCTTACGTGGATGAGAATCTCCAAAGAAGCCGCAGCCGCGGGTTTTCGCTTAAGACATCTGGGCGAAATTCTGCGCGCCAAATTCATAGAGGAATATCCGTCTCTCGTCGATAAAGTCCGCGTGACGGTTTATACCGACACTCAAAAAATGAAACCTTTGCTTGAAGCCGCCCGCCGCGCCTACGACCTGCGCGACGAGCGCGTGGCGAGCATGACGGACGAGAGCGTAGACACTTATTATTCGTGCACGCTCTGCCAGTCGTACGCTCCGAATCACGTCTGCGTGATAACTCCCGAAAAACTCGGTCTTTGCGGCGCGTACAACTGGCTCGACGGAAAAGCCGCTTTCGAGATCAATCCCAAAGGTATGAACCAGCCCATCAAAAAGGGCTCCACGCTCGACGCAAAGGGCGGAGAGTGGAACGGCGTAAACGATTTCGTAAAGTCGGCGTCCAACCGCACCGTCGAAAGATTCGCAAATTACGGCATAATGGAAAACCCCACCACTTCCTGCGGCTGCTTCGAGGCCATAGTCGCCGTGATGCCGGAGGCCAACGGAGTTATCATCGTCAACCGAGGTTACTCGGGGCAAACACCCGTGGGCATGACTTTTACCACGCTGGCGAGTTCCGTCGGCGGCGGCAATCAGGTGCCGGGTTTTCTTGGTATCGGGCGGCTCTATGTGGCCAGCGCAAAATTTCTGGTGCCCGAGGGCGGAATCAAAAGAATAGTATGGATGACTAAGGAAATGAAAGAGTTCATCGGAGATAAAGTCAGAGCCCGCGCCGCCGAGGCGGGCGTTCCCGACTTCCTGGATATGATTGCCGACGAGACGGTGGCCACCGACCCGGACAAGCTGCTTGAATACCTCGCCGCCAAAAAACATCCCGCTCTTGCGATGCCGCCCATAATCGGATGATAGTTTTTACAATGTCATTGCGAGGAAGGAGCGTAGCGACGGACGAAGCAATCTCACGGAAGCGAGATTGCCGCGCCACCCTGCGGGTGGCTCGCAATGACAAGCGACGAAACGGTCGCGTCGGCAAATAAAGCAATATTAGGCGTGTGTATATGACCGGACTCGAAATCTACAAACTACTGCCCAAAACGAATTGTAAAAAATGCGGCTATCCGACCTGCCTGGCATTTGCGATGGCGCTGGCCGCCAAGAAAGCGTCGCTTGAAAAATGTCCCGATGTAACCGAGGCGGCGCGTCTGGCGCTGGCGGCTTCCGCCGAGCCGCCCATAAAGACCGTGGAGATAAAAGACGCCGCGGGTTCCGTGAAACTCGGCGGCGAGACGGTGCTTTTCCGTCACGAAAAAACGTTTTGGAATCCGTGCGCCATAGCCGTGCGCGTGTCCGATGCCGATCCCGCGGCCGACGGTCTTGAGGCCATCGACGCGGCCACGCGGCTGAAATTCGAGCGCGTGGGCGAACAGGTGCGGACAGAATTCGTTTTTATTGAAAACACTAAGTCGGACGATTCGGACTTCAGACATCTGTCCGATGCGGCGTTCCAATCGGGAATGCTTGTGGCGCTGTGCTCGAAATCGGCGGCGGCTCTGGAAGCCGTCTGTTCGGCGCACTCCGACAGAAAGTTCATAATAGCCGCGCCTTTGGCCGCGGATTGCCGGGAACATCTCAAACTGGCCGCCGCGTCCGGATTGCCGCTTGCCGTCGGATGCAATTCTTTGGACGAGTGCCTCGAAGTGTCGGCCAAGGCGTCTTCGGTCAATTTTGCGAACTTTCTTTTCCTGCTGAAATTATCTTCTCCGTCGGAAACTCTTGATATGCTTGTTCAGTTGCGTCGGCTGTCGCTTAAAAAAAACAATCGCGCGCTGGGGCGGCCCGTCATAGCCGTGACGTCGGATTCCGCCGACGCGGTATCGGAGGCCGTGGAGGCCGCTCAGTACGTGGAGAAATACGCCAGTATGGTTGTGGTAAAAACAACGGAGCCCGCCGCGCATTTGGCGCTGGTGTCGCTGCGGCAGAATATCTACACGGATCCGCAGAAGCCCGTTTCCGTCGAGGCCAAACTTTACAAAATCGGCGCGGCGACGCTTTCTTCGCCGCTTCTTATAACGACCAATTTTTCGCTGACCTATTATTCCGTCGTGCCCGAGATAGAAGCCAGCAAAGTGCCCTGCCATCTGCTCGTCGTAGACACCGAGGGGATGTCGGTTCTGACGGCGTGGTCCGCCGACAAATTTTCGCCGGAAATAATCGCCGAAGCCATGAAAAAAACCGGCGTTACCGAAACCGTCTCGCACAGAAAGGTCGTAGTTCCTGGATACGTTGCGGTGATAAGCGGAAAACTTTCCGACCTTACGGGTTTTGAGGCCGTTGTCGGGCCCAAAGAGGCAAGTGCGCTGCCAAGATTCTTAAAAGAATTTAAACTGTAACCTCACAGAGATGCCCAAACTAAAAATCCTGCCGTACAATAAAACGATTCTTGCCGACGAAGGCGTTACGCTTCTGGACGCCCTTCGCGCCGGCGGTGTTTATCTCAACGCCCGTTGCGGCGGAGCCGGCACATGCGGCAGATGTATGGTAAAAATCGGCGGGCGTTCCGTGCTGTCCTGCCGCGCGAAGACGACTTCCGCCGATCTTGAAATTTTTGTGCCGGAGCTTTCGCGGCTGGAAGAAATCTACTCCGAATCACGGCCGCTTCTCGGGCCCCGACGGGAATATCCGGACTCGCCGTCCGTCGAAAAAATATTCGTTTCTACGACGGATATAGCCGTCAATTCGTCCGGCGAATGGGAAAAACTCTCGGCGATATTGTGCGCAAGAACGAACGTCAGGAACATTGCCGTGCCTCTCGACCTGCTGCGAAAAATATCCGAACCGCTGGCGGCGTCTTCCGGCAGGACATTTTCGGTCTTCCGCGACAGTCCTCCCGAGGCGGCGAGGGTTTTGGGTGTCGCCGACGGCGATACGTCTTCGCGCAATTACGGCATAGCCGTCGACGTGGGCACAACGACCGTGGCCGTCGCGCTGATAGACCTTAAAAAATCAGCCGTCATCGACGCCAAGGTGACGTATAACCGTCAGATAACCCACGGCGAGGATGTCATAACCCGCATGATTTACGCGTCCACCCCCGACGGCCTCGACGTCCTGTCGCATCTGGCGGCGGCAGCTATAAACGATCTGGTTTCTTCGCTGCTCTATTGTGCGCGCCTCGCGCCCGACGACATTTCCGCGGTGGCCGTGGCCGGAAATACCGCGATGGCGCACATTTTATACAAGATAAATCCCGCCAGAGTGCGGCTGGAACCGTTCGCGCCGGTCGCGCAGTTTTTCCCGACGGTATCGCCGTCGCGCCTGGGACTTCAAATCAACCCGGACGCCGCGCTCTTCGCGGCGCCCTGCGTGAGCGCCTACGTCGGCGGCGACATTTCCGCCGGGCTGCTTGCCACGGATATGCTCACCGCCGAAAAACTCTGTCTTCTGGTCGACGCGGGCACTAACGGCGAAATAGTTTTGGGCAATTCGGAATTTCTTGTTTGCGCCGCCACGAGCGCCGGACCGGCGTTTGAAGGCGTGGGCATCAAAAGCGGAATGCACGCCATCGACGGAGCCGTCAACAAGGTTTTCTCCGACGGCGGCAGATTGGCTTACACCACAATAAACTCTGCCAAACCCAAAGGTATATGCGGCACGGGTCTCATAGATTTGTTGTGCGAACTTCTGGCCGTCGGCGCGATGAACCGCTCCGGCAAACTCGATCCGTCCTTCGCGGGCGTGAGAAAATACGACGATGAAACCGGCTCCGGTCTGGAGTTTTTACTGGTTAAGGCCGATGAGTCGTCGGCCGGAGAGGACATCGTCATTACCGAGACGGATATCGAAAATCTGATACGCTCGAAGGGCGCGGTTTTCATGGGCATAATGGCGCTTCTTAAAGCTACCGGATACGCGCCGTCGGATATCGACAAAATTTACGTTTCCGGCGGTTTCGGCAATTCGCTCGACGCCGCCAAAGCCGTGGCCATAGGCATGTTTCCCGACCTGCCGACGGAAAAATACAAGTTCATAGGCAATTCGTCTTTGGCGGGGGCCGCGCGTATGCTCGTGTCGTCTGCCGCGCGCCGCGCCGTGGACGAAGCCGCGCGAAAAATGACATATATCGACCTGGGCGCCGATCCTTATTTTATGAACGAGTACACCGCCGCGCTTTTCTTCCCGCACACGGACGAGGGTCTTTTTCCGTCGGCAAAAAAATATCTGGCCGCGGCCCGCGGAGAAAAAAAATGACGATTCGCGTAGCCACCGCAGGCAAAGGCGGCGTGGGCAAGACGACTTTTACGGCTTTGCTGGCGCGCGCGTTTCTTGAAAAAGGCGCCAGGCCCATGCTCGTTGTGGACGCCGATCCGAACGCGAATCTCAATTATTATCTCGGCGCCGCGTATGACGCCACCGTGTCGGATTTGAGGGAATCGTTAAAACGCGACGTTCCTCCGGCGGGAATGTCCAAGACCGATTTTACGGCGCTTAAAATTTCCGAGATACTGTCGGAAAATAACGGCTACGATCTTTTGGCCATGGGACGCCCCGAAGGCCCGGGATGCTACTGTTTCGTCAATGAAGTTCTGCGGACGGCCCTTTCGCGGCTGGCGTCTAAATACGCGGTTCTTCTGCTCGACAACGAGGCGGGACTCGAGCATCTGTCGCGCCGCACTACCGACGACCTCGACGAACTTTTCATCGTCTCGGACTTTTCGCCCGTGGCTCTTGTGGCCGCCGCGCGCATAAAGTCGCTGGCGGCTTCGCTGGAACTAAAAGTCAAAAAGACATCGCTGATTTTGAATCGCATAAAAAGCGGGTCCGACGAGATGATGGCGCGTAAAATGGCGCGCGATATATTGGGCGCCGACATTGAAATTGCCGCCGTCATCCCCGAACTTCCGGAAATCGGTGAAATGCTTCCGCAGTCAAAAAACGTTTTTTCACTGACAAGTTTTCCGAAGGAAATAATGGACAGGATTACGGGCGCCTTCGCCGTGTAGGGGCGTATAATCATACGCCCCTACTCCGCGCAATTACGAAATAGGGCATGGTTGAGACGTTATCGGGAATCTTATGGAAAAATATTTTGAGAAGTGGACATCCGCAATCAACGAAATAACTCTCGGCGCGCCGCCGTCGGGCATTGTTAAGATCGGCGGCGCGGCGGCCTTGCCTTTCGTTAAAGGCGAAGGTTATCAGGGCAACCCGTCCGCTTTGGCCGTGGAGATTTCCGATATTCCCCCGACGGACTGGCCTGAGCCGCTGGCCGCGGTTTGGCGTCAGGTCTGGAACGATCCGGTCGCCTGGGCCAAGAAAGCCGAGGCCTCCGGCGCGGACATTGTCCTGTTGCGGTTGTCGGGCGCGAATCCGGAGTCGCGCGACCGTTCCGCCGACGACACGGCGCAAATCGCGCGCGCCGTTTCGGATGCCGTCAAAATTCCGGTCGCCGTAATCGGCTGCGAAGTTTTGTCAAAAGACCTCGAAATTATGCCGGCAGTCAGCCACGCGCTGGCGGGCCGCAACGCCCTTATCGGCATCGCCACCAAAGACAACTACAAGACGATGGCCGCCGCCGCACTGGCCGACGGCCACGCTCTCATCGCCGAGGCGCCGATAGACATTAACTTGGCCAAACAACTCAATATTCTTATATCCGACGCGGGTTTCCCCGTCGAGAAAATAGTCGTGCATCAGACGACCGGCGCGCTGGGATACGGCTATGAATACTGTTACACAATAATGGAAAGAACGCGCATCGCCGGTCTTTCGGGCGACGCGATGCTTGCCACTCCCATGATAAACTTCGTCGGCGCGGAGTGCTGGAAGCTTAAAGAGTCCGTCACACAGGATGCCGAGGCGCCCGGATGGGGGGCTTTCCAAAAAAGAGGTATAATTTGGGAGGCGTCCTGCGCCGCGGCGTATCTTGAGGCGGGCGCGGACATTTTGGTGATGTATCACCCTGAAGCGCTTTCGGCCGTGCGGGGCATAGCTTCGCGTTTGGCCGGCGAATAAACTTTGTCATTGCGTGGTCTCCCTTAATGTCATTGCGAGCCCCGATGGACATCGGGGCGTGGCAATCTCACAATAAGCGAGATTGCTTCGTCACTGCGTTCCTCGCAATGACAAAAAAGAGAATGCTACGCCCCTCTCAACGGCAAATAATAATTTATGAAAATACTTGTTCTTAACGCCAGAATAAAATCTCTGGAATTCGATTTAAGGGAAATGCCGGACGAGGTGTCTCTGGTGGCCGGCAAAATAAATAAAATCGGTTCCGACCATTCGGTTTTTACCGTCGGCCGCGACGGAGCCAAACCCGAGAGTTTTCTTAAAAAAACCGTTTCGCACGAGGACGCGCTCGAAGCCGTCGGCGGTGTGCTTGCCGACGCGGGATTTAAAGTTTCCGACGTGGCGGCGGTGGGACATCGCGTGGTGCACGGCGGCGTGTTTACCGATTCGGTGATAATAAGCGACGCCGTAAAAACCGAGGTGTACCGCGACTTCGACATCGCGCCGCTTCATAATCCGTACAATTTAAGAATCATCGAGGCCGCGCAAAAAATCTACGACGGAGTTCCTCACGTGGCGGTTTTCGACACGGCTTTTCACTCGACTTTGCCCGAAACGGCCTATCGTTATCCTCTGCCCGAACGGCTTTACCACGAATACAAAATCAGAAGATACGGATTCCACGGGCCGTCGCACAAATATCTGGTTGAAAGAACCGCCGCGCTTTTGGGCAGGGCCGGTTCCGGTCTCGACATGATAACTTTTTATCTCGGAGAGGGCTCGTCCGCCGCCGCGATAAAAGGCGGGAAATCCGTAGACACTTCCATGGGCTTTACGCCTCTTGAAGGTCTCATGATGTCCACACGCTCCGGCGACGTTTCGGCAGGCATCATAATTTTTCTTCTCAAAAACGGCTGGACGATAAAAGAGCTTGAGCGCACGCTTAACTACGAAAGCGGTTTGCTGGGCGTTTCCGGCGAAAGCGAAAATTTCAGGGAAGTCATGGAACACGCGCTTGCCGGCGACGCCAAATCGCGGCTGGCTGTCGATATGTACGTATATCGCGCCAGAAAATATCTGGGCGCCTACTGGCTCGGTCTGCCCGGCCTCGCGGCGGTGTCTCTTACCGGCGATGTGGCCGAGGAAATTCCTTATGTGAGGCAGAGAATATTCGAGAATCTGGAAAGTTTCGGTATCGAGATTTCAAAAGAAAAAAACGACGCCTGCGTTTCGCGCGAGGCCGAAATCTCGTCGGACAAGTCCCGCGTCAAGATTTTTGTGATGCCGCGCTCCGGCGACCTTTTGATAGCCCGCGAAACTTACGCCGTGGTAAATCCACGCCGGACAGTCATAAAATAATCCCATGTTTATAATAGGCGAAAAAATCAACGGAATGTTCTTGCCGGTGGCCGCCGCCATCCGGAGCAAAGACGAAAAGTTCATAAGAGGGCTTGCCGCTTCTCAAATGGCCGCGGGCGCGTCCGCGCTGGATGTCAACGTGGGCCCCGCTTCCGACGATCCCAAGTCCGCGATGAAGTGGCTCATAGAAACGATTCAGAAAGAAGGCGACTTCCGCATTTCCATCGACACGTCTTCGATAGAAGTGATGGAATCGGCCGTTTCAATATGCAAGAACAGACCCATACTTAACTCCGCCACCGCCTCGGCCGACAAACTTTCGCGCCTGGCAGCTCTGGCCGCAAACTATAAGGCCGAACTCATCGCCCTTACGATGGACGAAAAGGGCATCCCGTCTTCGGACGAAAAAAAACTCGAACTTGCCGCTGCCATCGTGGCCGGCGCCGAGAACGCGGGACTTTCTCCGTCGGACGTTTACATCGACCCCGTGCTTCTGCCCGTCGCCGTTTCGCAGCCGTCGCCGCGCGCCGCGCTTGAGGTTATCGCCCAGATAAAGCTCCTCAGCGACCCCGCGCCGAAGACCATCGTGGGTTTAAGCAACGTTTCTCAAGGGGCGTCCAAATCGTACCGCTCTCTTATCAACAGAACTTATCTGGCTATGGCCATATCCCGCGGCCTTGACGCCGCCATTTGCGACTCGCTCGACGGTGAATTGATGGCGGCCGCCGCCGCATCGGAAATTCTTGCCGACAAATTCATTTACTGCGAATCATTCGTGGATTCCTTCAAAAAAAACCGGAAGTAGGGAGTGGGAAAAGGACGTGAAGGGTGAAGAGTAGTTTTCTTTTAACCCTTCACCATTCACGTTTCACGATTTACGTTTTTTCTCTTCGTAACAACTTCGTAACAATTATTTTGTATAAATACGCTCGGGTGTCATTGCGAGGAGTCCCCGACCTGTCGGGGATGACGAAGCAATCCCGTCCGCGAGATTGCTTCGTCAGTCACTTCGTTCCTTCCTCGCAATGACAAATGGAGATATTCGTTATTCGCGGTCACAAAGTGATGCTCGACCGCGAGCTTGCGGAGTTGTACGGTGTCGATGTCAGGCACCTGAAAAGACAGGTGC